>JACPGG010000132.1 GCA_016182545.1 Ignavibacteriales bacterium | reverse complement strand
GGGGAGCAAAGCTGAAATGGCGTTTACTTCCGGTACAATCGTTGACGTGCCGTTTGAGTTGTGGAATATCGGAATTGGGACTCCAAATGATCCGGGCGATGATTATAAATTGATTCCATTCATATTCGATATGAATGGAAATGAAGTGTTTGATCTTGATAGTGTCGATCATCCAATCTCAGGAGGCGACAATGATCCGGAAACGGATTGGATTTATTGGTATAACCCGGTCAACAAATCTCCCGGTACGCTCGGATATGACGCCTGGGTCGCTTCCAACTTTAACGATAATCTCCATGTTGCCGAAGAAGTAATGGCTCGAATGGTTTTTGTAAATTTCAATGCTGGTAGTATTAGTGATCCAACTTTTCCTGCCAATGTAAACCAGAAGTTGCCTGAATCCGGCTCTGTATTTCGCATCCTTACAACCAAAACGAACCAGCCTGGAGATCGTTTGATCGTACATACAACACCACTGTCAGTACGTGAATCCGGCGGTCCTCTTCGCTATCATCTCTATCAAAATTATCCCAATCCTTTTAATCCAACCACAACGATCTCTTATGAATTGCCGGTTAAAGGAAATGTTGTCCTGCGAATTTTCGATATGCTTGGGCGTGAAATAAGGACGCTGATTCGAGCAACTGAAGAGCCAGGGATGAAAACAGTCCGATGGGATGCAAAGAATAACGAAGGAAGACCTGTTGCAACAGGAGTGTATTTTTACCGGCTCGATGTATCCAATGGTTTTGGCACATCTAAACGAACCGTTGGCATACATAAGATGTTACTCATAAAATAATTTTTTGCTTATCAATAATAATAAATAATACGGTGGTATGTTGCCGTTGTTGGTTCACAGCGGTTTATCTCTGTTCCCTGTTTAGATCGTCATCATCTTTTTCAACAGTTGAACGGGATCTTCATCATGCACCATATATTTCCTGGTTTGGTGCCGGATGAATCCACTTTCGGTTGCATGATCGACAAATCGAATTAAATGATCGTAGAATCCGTTCGTGTTCAAAACTCCGCACGGTTTGTTGTGCACACCCAGATTGACGAATGCCATCATCTCGAACAATTCATCCATCGTTCCGAGCCCGCCGGGAAGAGTGAGAAATCCGTCGGAGATCTCCATTATTTTCGCTTTTCGTTCCTGCATCGAATCGACGACGATCAATTCTGTGATATCTTTCTTCGCCGCCTCTTTCTTTACAAGTATCGTCGGGATCACCCCGATCACTTTTCCGCCATTGTCCATTGCCGAAGATGCAACGACTCCCATCAAGCCGAAAGATCCGCCGCCGTACACGACCGCAATGTTCCGTTCTGCAAGCATCTTCCCGATGACGACGGCTGATTCATTGTACGCACCGTTCGTTCCGCTGCTCGATCCGCAAAAGATTGCAAGTGATTTCATAAAGGTTGTTTTAATTGATGACGACAATATACAGTTTAATTCTGAACGTCCGAAATGAAAATTTCTTGCCGAATCGGTGAAATTTTTGTATTTTTATGTTCAATCGTTGCACCCGTAGCTCAATCCTCCGAAGGCGGATTTCGCTCCGTGTGCAAACACGCACCCGTAGCTCAATCCTCCAAAGGCGGATTTCGCTCCGTGTGCAAACAACGCACCCGTAGCTCAACTGGATAGAGCACCAGCCTACGAAGCTGGGGGTTACAGGTTCGACTCCTGTCGGGTGTACTTTTGGCAATCCCGCATCTCGCGGGATTTTTTCATTCCTGTGACATGATTCACTCCTTGTTCAGGAATCTAAGAAATTATCGCTGGCGTGTTGCCTTCCAACTATCATCTCACTATCTTGGCTCAGGAAAAATACCCTTCGTATGAAAAAAATCTTTATAAGCATCCGAGAGTTCGTCCTCAAGTATCCCGCGATCATCGCGTCTTATTTTATCTACAGCTATTATTTCATCTCCACGATGGATTTTTACATCCATTTCAAGAACCGTCACTTCGGGGCAACGGAAGCGCTGCAGCATTTCGATACGCTTTTGTGGATGTGGGTACTGGCATATACGCTGGTGAAAGTGATCGATCTGCGAGAACGATTGCACAGGAAAGAACGGGAGATGCTTGAGAAACAGCACGACATTGAATTGAAAGAGACACAGATCCAGACGCTGCACGAAGTGATCATGACGCTGAAGCATGAGATCAACAATCCACTGGCGATCATTCTCGGTTATACTCGATTGCTGCGCAAGCAACCGCTGGACAAAGAGGCTCAGAAAAAAGTCGACGAGATCGAGACTGCATCACAACGGATCAATCATGCATTGAAAGAATTCTCTGCTGCACAAGTCTATGAAGTGACAGATTCCCCGGTCGGCAACCTTATCGAACTCTCTCCTTATAAAACCGAAAAGAAGTAGGATGACCATTCATGAACGGTGGATGGCACTCGCACTGAAAGAGGCGGTGCGTGCGTATGACGACGATGAAGTCCCTGTCGGTGCCGTCATCATCCACAAGAATATTGTCATTGCAAAAGGTTACAATCAGGTGGAGAAGATGCGTGATCCCACCGCCCACGCCGAAATGCTTGCGTTGACCGCCGCCGCTGCCCACCTGGAAAATAAATTCTTAAAGGATTGTGTGCTGTATGTGACGATGGAGCCGTGCCCCATGTGCGCCGGCGCGATCGTATTATCCAGGATTCCGACTATCGTGTTTGGATGTTACGATCCGAAAATGGGAGCAAGCGGCAGCGTGCTGAATATCACGGAGAACAAAAAACTGAACCATCACGTGCATGTGGTCGGGGGAGTGATGGATGCGGAATGCGGGAGTTTGGTCAAGGAGTTCTTTGAGAAGAAAAGAAAAAAGGAAAACCACAAGGACACAAAGTCACAAAATTAAGAAACAGCCCCTTCTTGTAACTTCTCCGCTCTGTCTGCCAGACGCAAAGCTTCGATCATCTCATCAATATCGCCGTCAATGAATCTATCGAGATTGTACAGCGTCAATCCGATGCGGTGATCGGTGACGCGGTTCTGCGGAAAATTGTACGTGCGGACCTTGTCGCTCCGGTCGCCGCTTCCCACCATCGATTTTCTTGCCGCTGCCTGTGCGGAGATCTGTTCATTTACTTTTATCTCATATAATTTTGACCGTAATGCCTTCATTGCACGTTCGCGGTTCTGCAGTTGCGATCGTTCCTGCTGGCATGCGACGACAATCCCCGATGGCTTGTGCGTTATGCGCACTGCGGTCTCAACTTTGTTCACATTCTGTCCCCCTTTGCCGCCGGACCGATATGTATCGATCTGCAGATCGGCTGGATTGATCTGAACTTCTTCCACGTCATCCACCTGTGGCATCACCGCAACGGTGGCAGCGGAAGTGTGAACGCGTCCTTGCGCCTCTGTTTCCGGCACACGCTGAACCCTGTGGACGCCGCTCTCATATTTCAATATTCCGTACACATCCTCACCATCGATACTCATTGTGACCTCCTTAAACCCTCCTTTGTCGGTCTCGTTCCAATCCATCGTATCGACCTTCCATTTTTTCCGTTCGGCAAAGCGGACATACATCCGGTAGAGATCGGAGGCGAATAACGCAGCCTCTTCGCCGCCTGTGCCGCCGCGGATCTCGACGATGACATTCTTGTTATCGTTCGGATCTTTGGGAATGAGGAGTTGTTTTACTTCTTCTTCGAGTATGGACAATTTCGGTTGAAGTTCTTCGATCTCTGCAAGCGCCATCGCTTTCAATTCAGCGTCGCCGCCGGTATCGAGCACGGAACGGCTTCCTTCGAGGTCGTTGAACATCTTCAGGTACTCATCCGCTTTTTTGACGACCTGCTCCAGTTCGCGGAATTCACGCCCGAGTTCTTTGCTCTTCTGCTGGTTTGCCACCACTTCGGGAGTGGAAAGCAATTCCTGCACTTCGGCATGCCGTCGTTTGATCGAATATAATTTTTCTACGAGGTTGCTCATAAAAACTGTTAATCTAAATAAAAAGGAGCGTCATGCCCGAATATTTTTTATCGGGCATCCATCATAACTCAAAATATAAGTCTTTCCAATCGGGATTCATTTTTTCAATTAATCGGATTTTCCACGCTCTATTCCATTTCTTCAATTGTTTTTCTCTCACTATGGCATCACGAATATCAGCGTACTCCTCAAAATAAACCAGCATGTGAACTTTATACTTTTGTGTGAATCCCGGGATCAAAGATTCTTTATGTTGAAATACCCGATGTTTCATTTCGCTGGTTACACCAATGTATATTACACCATGTTTTTTGGTAGCCATTATGTACACATGAGTGGCATTTATGTTCGGATCCCCGCCAAAAACATGCGGGGATGACGATTATTTGAGATCAGTTATTCTCTTTGCAGCGCGGCTTTCAATGCCGCGAGCGACACTTCCATCATCGATTCGTCCGGCTCTTCCGTGGTGATCTTTTGCAGCCATAATCCGGGAGCGACAAAAAATTTTCCAACCGGCGAATTACTGTATTTGGAGGAATACTTTAAGAACTCATACCCGATGCCCCCGAGGACAGGAATGAACGGAATATGCGTCGCCAGCCGTATCGGCAGTGTCAGTTCATCAATGAATTGCAGCAGGATTGTATCCATGATACTGAAGAGCAATATCGCGATCAGCATTACCTGCAGCACGAAACTCGTTCCGCAGCGGGGATGGAAACGGGTGTACGTGATCGCTTTCGGAACGATCAATTCCGCATTCTGTTCGAACGCAAAGACAGCTTTGTGTTCCGCCCCGTGGTATTGGAAGAGACGATGGACATCCTTCATTTTTGAAATTGCGTACAGATAGACAAGCAGGATCGAGATACGGATCGCACCAGCCAGCAGATTGAATTCCATCGGGCGCTGTGAAACATCGAATAACTGCGTTGCCGCGAAGAGGGGAAGAAAAAAGAACAATCCGATTCCCAGGGCGAGAGAAAAAATCAATGTTGCCGTAAGCGCCAGTTTACTTTGCGGTTTTTTAATGTCAGTCTCTTTGCCGTTCTTCTTTGCTTCGTCTTCCATTGCTATCTCAGCGGAATAATTGAGCGTGCTGATGCCGATGTACATCATCTCGATCAGCCCGACCGCGCCGCGAAGAACGGGAATATTCAGTTTCGGATATTTTTCGATCGTGGATGTGAACGGCTGCTTCTTCACGACGATCTCGCCGCTTGCTCTGCGCACGGCGGCGGCGATCATCCCTTTGGCGCGCATCATCACCCCTTCGATGACTGCCTGTCCGCCTACCTGTATCGGTTGATTGGGATCGAATTGCTGTTTTTCATTCATAGAATTCATTTTCAATTATCAAAAGAAAACCTGTGAGACTTCCACAGGTTCGTGCTTCAATATACAAAAAATTCGTGTTAGATTTTCCAAAACTTTAAGATTTGGAAAATCTTCGTCGCTTTGAACACATCAATATCCAGCCGCTAATCCGTAACCTCGTGGATCGGTCGCTCCGTAATAGAAGCCAGTCTTTGAATCGATGATAATTCCCTCTGCAAGTCCGGATGTGCCGCGGCGTTCCTGCAAATTGTGCCCCATCGCTTTTAATTTTTCAATCGTGTCGGCTGAGAGTCCGCGTTTTTCAAAGTATGTTATGTCCGGAGACCATTGATGATGAATGCGGGGTGCATCGATCGCCTGCTGGATGTTCATCTCAAAATCGATCACGTTGCAGATCACCTGCATCACGGTAGTGATGATCGTTGTGCCGCCGGGAGTGCCGATCACCATGAACGGTTTTCCGTCTTTCACAACGATCGTCGGGGTCATCGATGAGAGCATCCGTTTGTTCGGCTGGATCTCATTTGCAATATTCCCGATTGCACCGAACATATTCGGTACGCCCGGTTTTGCGCTGAAGTCATCCATCTCATTATTCAGCAGGAAACCGGCGCCGTCAACAGCAACGTCACAACCGAATCCGCCGTTCAACGTTGTGGTCACACTCACACAATTTCCCCATTTGTCCACAACGGAGTAGTGCGTCGTTTGTTCACTTTCGTGAACAACAGATTTGCCGTGGGTAACCTCTTTGCTCGGTGACGCTTTGGTCGTGGCGATTGTTGCGCGTCGTTCGTTTGCATACTCTTTCGAGATCAGCCAGTGCACGGGAACTTTGTAAAATTCCGGATCGCCGAGGTGTTCCGCTCGATCTGCATATATTCGGCGCATCGCTTCAATATAACGATGGACCGTTGCGGCAGAATTATGCCCGTACGATTTCAGATCGTATCCTTCCAGCATATTCAAGAGTTGCAGGAGAGCTGTTCCGCCCGAACTGACCGGAGGTTGTGCAATGATCTCGTACCCGCGGTATGTTCCTTTCAAAGGTTGACGGATGATTGCATTGTAATTCTCAAGATCAGAATGAGTGATAAGTCCGCCGCCCCGTTTTATTTCGGTTACAATCAGATCGGCAGTCTCTCCTTTGTAAAATCCGTCGCGTCCATTCTCGATGATGCGCTTCAATGTTTTTGCAAGGTCGGTTTGTTTCCAGATATCGCCTTCTTTGAAAGCAGAATCTTTGCTGACGAAATATTTCTTACTGCCTGAAAATTTTTCAAATGCCCGGCGTTCGGAATTCAAATCACGGGCAAGTTCGTCGAGAACGGGAAATCCATCAATGGCAAGTGTATATGCCGGCGTGATCACTTTTTTCCTGTCGAACGTGCCGAACTTTTCAAGACCGAGGAGCATTCCCGCAACCGCACCGGGAACTCCCGCCGCAAGGTGACCGAATGTACTTTTCCATTCAACAAAGTTTCCGGCGGAATCCAAGAACATATCACGGTGTGCTTTTCCGGGCGCTTTTTCTCTGTAATCGATCGCAAAACAACGTCCATCTGCCAGACGGATATTCATAAATCCGCCGCCGCCGATATTTCCGGCAGCAGGATACGTTACAGCAAGTGCGAATCCGACTGCAACCGCTGCATCGACAGCGTTTCCCCCTTGTTTTAAAATTTCAACGCCGACTTTTGATGCAAGCGGATCGGCAGAAACGACCATGCCGTGCTTTGCTTTCACAGGTTTTCGCGAAGCGGTTTGAGCTGCAGAAACAAGGATCAGAGAAATGAACAGCAGAGAAATTATTTTTTTCATGGAATGCCTTTGGTACAAAAAAGCCCCATCGAATTGACGGGGCTTTGATTGTAAATGATAATTCGTATTAGAACGGGAGGTCGTCGTCTTTGGGTGCATCGCTTGAAGAAGGAGCTGATTCTTCGGCAACACTGTTACTTGCGGTGCGCTGTCCGGCTCCGTCAAGCATGATGATCTGATCAGCGACAATCTCTGTTATATAACGTTTAACGCCGTCTTTTTCATAATTGCGAGTCTGTAATTTTCCTTCGATGTATACCTTTTTCCCTTTTTTCATGTATTCACCGACGATTTCAGCCAATTTTCTCCATGCTACTATATTATGCCATTCTGTTCGTTCCTGAGCATTCCCTTCCTGGTCCTTCCATTGTTCCGACGTTGCCATGGAAAATGTGGCAACAGCAACACCGCTGGGAGTATACTTCAATTCCGGATCTTTTCCGAGATTCCCGATCAACATAACCTTGTTTAGACTTCGTGACATTGCGTCCTCCTTAATTTATTTGTACTAAAATCGTGGAGAAACATACACTTTTTGAAAAAAAGAGTCAAGTGATTTGGACGTATGGAAGTGGGGTCTTTTAAAAATTAATGAGATAATCATGGATAGATTCCCGATAGAAACATTCGGGAATGACATTATATCTGATTTCGTCATGCCCGCGGATTTTAAGCGGGAAACCAAAAGACCCCACTGCTGGACGTATCAATAACAGCAGGAAAAACGCTTTTACTGGAGAAGAAATTATTTTCCGCCATTTTGTGAAAATTGGATATTTTTTGTTGTGGTAATCTATTGATCATATTCATTTGTGATATTAGCAGCATGACATTACGAACAGTAAAATTTAACAGTGAATAAAATCTTTTGTAGGTTTTTTTTCCTTGCTTCTCTCTGAAGCTTTGTCCATATTCGAACTGCGGCTGAAAGCACTTCGTTTGTGTTCCCCGATGTTTCAAGTTTCAAGAAATCTTCAACGAGCAGGGGTCTGAATCCAAATCTGTCAACCAACTCATTGAGAATGCATGGAACAATTGTCACTACATCTATCAATTTTTTTATTTCACCCCCTCCCCAGATATATAATAATTAGTGCCGACATCTTTGTTTAACAATTTTAATCACCTTGAATAAAGGTGAAGTGTCTCTTTTTTTGACATATGATGTAGCAATACTCTAATCCACAAACAATCTCCGAACTTCTTTAAGGAGGATTTACAATGAAACAACTTTTACGAAAAACCCTGGTAGCAGCGATTATGTTACTCGTTGGTGCAGGACATGTTGTCTTTGGAGGAACGTATGCATCGAGCCTCATGGCATCGAATGCCGATTCGACGAAACCGTTCGACGGTTCATTTACAGATGGGACCGGAGCGAGGCTTTGGTTTGCATTAAACGGTCGGGTGGATACAGCTCGAGTATGGGTTGTAAAAAATGGGAATCCGGTCCGCACATTGGATACACTCTTGAATGTTGCTGCAGGGATGTACAATGTTGTGTGGGATGGAAAAGATAACGGCGGTAATTTTGTTTCTCCCGGACAGTATAGTTTCAGAGTATTCACGTCGGATACGGGCAACTCATCAGCACAGTGGGCGCAGGCATGGGAGAATCCGGTCTATCTGCTTACCGGCGGCGGATTGTCAAGCCGCGACATAGAAGTTATACAGGATCCCACTCATCCGATGTTCGGGAACCTGATCCTGACGGAATCGACCACTTCGTACGGATACGCAAGAATGATCGTTGCACATGGAAACGGTACTATGAGCGGAGAATATGCACGCTTATTGTTCCCGCAAGGGACGTCTGATTTCGATCCTTGGTTTATCTCTATTGCCCAGAATGGAAATCAGTATGTTACGAATTCATCGCTTGCCAAAGTATTTGTCTTCAAGGATTCGGCATTAGCTGGCACCATTCAAGATGCAAAGATCGGAAGCCCGAAAGGTATCGCTGCAATGGGTGCAGGTGAGCCGACTCTCTTGATCGCAACAGGCCGTGCCGTTGTGCGCCGTAATCCTGCCGGTGTAGTCGACACTATTTTTGCAGATACGAATGCGGCAGGCTACACACGCGATATAGCGATCGACGATTCCGGATATGTATTCATTTCGTTCGGTGCATCATCGACAACGTATACGAAAGTTTTAAAACTATCACGAACATTCGTTCCTCTTGATACCTTAACGCTGCCTGATTACGTTACTCATCTTAATATTTTCCGTGGGGCAGATCGTACAACAAATACCGACGATAAGATCTATTGCAGAGTGCGTGGCGCCAATGGCGGCGTTTTCTCGCTCGATTTCACGGCAAAGACATCGACAAAGTTATTCACCCCATCAACCAGTACTTCGGGGAGTCATTCAATTGGTGTAGATGCGTTGGGAAATATTTATTATGCAAACCCGAGTGCTGAATGGGTCCGCATGTATATCCCGCCTTCATCCGCACCGACAAAATGGACAACCAATGGCGGTCCGATGGCGGTGTTAGGTGCATCAACAAAATTGATCGATGGATTTGAAGCGGGCGTTGGACATTTCTCATCACAGCCGACATTCTCGGGCTCTACTGTAGGTATTGATGCAACGTCATCTCATAAACAATCAACTACCGAGGGACATTCCGGTACCGGATCAATGGAAGTAACATTGATCGATAATGCGGCTGCGGCGACCAACTGGGAAGTACGGTTTTTATCTGGAGTTGGTGTACCGGCGAGTAATGACAGTATCAATCCGCAAGGCTGGATAGGCTTTTGGCTGAAGACACGTAATGCCCGTCCCGGATCGATGGTCGCAATCGGCATTGATGATCCGACCGATCCGGTAACGAAACGTTCCATAAAACTTCCTGTGATCAATGACGGCTCGTGGCATGTGTATCAATGGAACATGAGCGATTCAACACAATGGACACCATGGGTTGTCACATCGGGAAGTCCGAAGCTGAAAGGACCGAGATTAAATATTGATGCGGTATGGTTCTTCGCACCAAACGGTCCGGAACCGTGGAAGATCAATTTTGACGACGTTACGTACAACGCAGCAGGTCCTATCGGATTTGATGCCGGTACCGGTGATGTCACCGGTAACGGTACAGTTTCTACATTGGATGCAGCGTGGATACTTCAGAATGTGACCGCGCTCCGTCCGTTCTCACCTCAGCAGGTGTTGGCGGCAGATGTGAATCTTTCTCATAATGGGGCAGCGGTAAACTCATTTGATGCTTCTGTCGTGCTTGCAAGCATCGTTGCAAAAATTCCGTATTTGCCCTGGACGATGCCACCACCACCGCTGGCAAATGTCAATGCCGATGAACCCGCACCATTGTCACTGATGATCGCTTCCGCAGACGGAAATGCCGGAAAGATTGTGACAATACCGATCACGGTTCCTCAAAATCTCGCAGGATTGCGTTCAGCAGAAATGACAGTTGCATTCAATCCGTCACTGTTGAAGGTGCGCAGTGTGGCCACTACCGACTTGACGAAAGACTTTACTATCGCCTCAAATATTCAAGACGGTACGGTGTCGATCGCTATGGCAAACGGAGAAGCTCTTACGCACGGGGGTCAGATCTTGACAATAGAAGCAGAAGTGCTTCAATCATCAGATGCAATCGGACTTACAGTTGACAAGATTCTATTGAATGAACAAACGATATCGAAAGTAACGAGTGTGGGCGGTGGTTTGGTCGATGTGCCCACGTCGTACGAATTACTTCAAAACTATCCTAATCCGTTTAACCCGGCTACGACGATCAATTACAGATTGCCTGTCAGTGGTTATGTTGAGTTGAAAGTCTACGATATTTCGGGACGTGAAGTTATCACGTTGATCTCCGAAGTCCAGACTGCCGGCGAGCATAAGATCACATGGAATGCCACGAACGATTACGGCGTCAAAGTGTCGTCCGGTGTCTATCTGTATCGATTGACGGCAGGCAGCTTTACACAAATTAAGAAGATGGTGCTGTTGAAGTAATTATTCCTGATAATGGAAAATGTGGGTGGTCGTCATGCCTCCACCCACATAAAAAAAAATCGGGACTGTGACAAATTCAATGGAAACGAACTCAAAAAAATTAAAAGGAAACGCTATGAAAAATCGAACTATTTTTCTGAGTGTTGCGCTCGCCGTATGCCTGATGCTTCTGTCAGATACTGCCTTAGCACAATTCACTCAAGTATGGAAAGTGAACCCTGGCACATGGCCGATATTGGCTTCTGGCGATGCAAGTCGCGGCGCTGCTCTGAATCGTTCAAACAACCATTACCTGGTGACGCGCAGAGACATTCCCAGGATCTATGTCTTTAATGCGACAACAGGAGCTTTACTCGATTCGTTGAATATGACTGGCGTCAGCGGCGGCGGCGGAAGCGTGCTGCAAGATATCGAAGTGACTTCCGACGGTGTTGTCTATGCCACTAACTTGATTCTGAACGGACTGACTGAAGATTTTAAGATCTATCGTTGGGCAGATGACAACAATGCAACCGTTCCAACTGTTGCATTCACAGGAAAAACAAAGGAAGCTGCACGACAAGGTGACGCATTTGATGTAGCAGGTACAGGTACCGGTACAGTCATTTATGTCGGTGGAAACAATTCGGGCACTGATTCTGTACAGGTCTTTACCACTGTAGATGGCTCGAACTTTACAAACTCCGGGACAATCAGAGTGACCGGTAATGATGCGGGTATGGGTATTGCACAAATAACCCCGGGTGGCGATTTTCTAACCTCTCGGTACTCAACAAATAATCCGATCAGACTCTATAGCGGTTCTGGTGGTGGTCGCTTGGATGCAGTACCGGCCTCCGTCTCACCCAGTTTTCAAGCAGATATTACCTAT
>JACPGG010000140.1 GCA_016182545.1 Ignavibacteriales bacterium | reverse complement strand
ACGGAAAGATCGTACGGCTCAAGCGCTGTGAGGGCAGCGTTTATCTCCGTCCCCATCAGCATCGTTCCCATCGTTTCGATGGTAATGGAACTGATGACCGGCAGCTTGATCCGTTTATCTGCAAAATATCGGAATGCTGCCCCGAGCGCCGCTTTCACCTGAAGAAGATCCTGCGAGGTTTCAACGATCAGAAGATCGGCACCACCTTCAACAAGTCCGGCAACCTGCTCATAATACGACTTCTCCATATCAACAAAAGAAATGTGCCCGAGTGACGGCAGTTTTGTTGTCGGACCGATCGAGCCGGCAACAAAACGCGGATGTGCTGCTGTTGAAAAATCTTTCGCTATTTTCTTTGCAATGGATGCACCAAGTTTGCTGATCTCATACGCGCGAGATTGAAGGTTATACTCAGCAAGCACGATGGACGATGATCCAAACGTGTCGGTTTCAATGACATCAACACCAACGGAAAGAAAATCGGCGTGGACTTTCTCAATTGCCGACGGTTTAGAAACGAGAAGGTATTCGTTGCATCCGTTCAAATGCTCTCCGCCGAAATCATCGGCAGAAAGATTCTGCGTCTGAATATTCGTTCCCATTGCACCGTCAAATATGACGATCTTCTCTTTTAATATTTGTTCAAATGTTTTCATAATTCCTTTAAAACTAAAAACCCCAACACTATGCGTCGGGGTAGAATGAGAATTTACCTTCGACGCTTTAGCAATTTCCACATTTCATGTGGCTGCAAGCCCGCCAAATCTGAGTTGTGATTGGTTGGCAAGCTTGAGGTGGCGGGCAAGCTGTCGTTTCAAATCGCCACTGAATTAAGGTAATAAAATCACTCTTTAATTACAATACCTACTTCAACTCTCCTTCTTCTGTATATTTCTTCATTATTTCATCCTTTATCGAAAGTAAATACTCCAGCGCAGGATCGTGCTCATTGGGAATTCGTCCTTCGAGAATCGCTTCTTCGATTTCCATCTTGAGAATGCCGACCAGTTTACCGGGAGGAAGATTACAGATACGCATAATTTCATCACCACGCACAGGGGGCTGAAAGGCACGCAACTTGTCCTTCTCCTCCACTTCTTTCATCTTTTGATAGACGACATCATAATTTGCAGAGTATTGCTGCACGAGTTTGGGATTCTTCGAAGTAATATCCGCTCTGCAAAGTGTCATCAGATCGTCCACTTCTTCACCGGCTTCGAACAATAACCGTCGAATGGCAGAATCGGTGACCGTACCGTCGACCAATTGCATGGGGCGCTGATGGAGTCTGACTATTTTTTCGACATACGGAACATGCTCAAGCGGCAATTTCAGCTTCCGAAAGATATGCTTCACCATTCTCGCGCCGATCTCTTCATGTCCGTGAAATGTCCAGCCGATCTCTTCGATGAATTTCTTTGTCTTCGGTTTGGCAATATCATGCAAGAGCGCTGCGAGACGCAAATAAATATTTTCTGTCGCAGTGGATATATTATCCAGCACCTGACACGTATGCAGGAAGACATCTTTATGATGATGATCCTTCCGCTGGTCGACTCCCGATAATTCTGCGACTTCCTGAAACACGATTGCCATAATTCCTGTATCGAACATCAACCGCAAACCGATCGACGGTTTTGGGCTCGCTAGTATCTTCATGAACTCGTCGGTGATCCGTTCTTGGGAGATAATCGTAAGACGCTCTTTTATCTGCGGGATCGCGGCGAGCGTCTTCTCATCAATTGAAAATCCTTTTTGCGCCGCAAAGCGAATCGCGCGCATAATGCGCAACGGATCGTCATCGAATGTCGCCATCGGATCGAGCGGCGTGCGGATTATTTTTTTATCAAGATCGTCTTGTCCATGAAAAGGATCAACGAGTTCACCCCATCGAGACTTATTGAGAGAAACCGCCATTGCGTTGATCGTAAAATCTCTGCGGGAAAGATCCTCCTGCAACGTCCCGACAGCAACATCGGGCTTTCGAGAATCGCGGTTGTAACTTTCTCTGCGCGCGCCGACAAATTCGATCTTCCCATTTTCGTACGGCAGCATCGCCGTTCCGAACTTCTCGAATGTGACGACTTTCTTTTTTCCCAGCCGCCCTGCGACATTCTCAGCGAACAACACACCATCGCCGACCACAACGATGTCGATGTCATTGACCTCTCTTCCCAACAGCAAATCCCTCACATATCCACCGACAACATACACTTCGGCGAACAGCTCATCAGCAATCGAACCGATCTTTTTTAGGATTGTATTGTGAATCTCAAGTTTCATAGCAATTGATCAGACATCAAACCTTTGTACCTGGATTTTGTTCATGATCTCCTGTGCAACTTCCAGCGCGTGGCGACCATCTTCGCCGTTGACAATAGGTCGTGTACCGTTCTGTACTGCACTGATAAATGACTCAAGTTCGTACTTGAGCGCATTGATCTTTTTTATTTCGGGTTGTTCATAGATGATGCTTCGTTTCTTCTTCCCTTCACCGATCTGTCCCAGCAACATCGTCGACCAGATGCTCCCCTCGCCTTCTTTTCCGAGTCGAAATACATCGGCACTCCCCTGCTGAAAATCTATTGCAATGTACGCATTATGTTGAAACATCCGCATCTTTCTCATCTTCTTTTGTGAAATACGACTTGCAGTGACGTTTGCAACGCAGCCATTTTCAAATTGCAACCGTGCGTTTGCTATGTCCGGCGTTTCGGACACGACGGCAACACCGTTGGCATCGATCTGCTTGACCGGAGAATTTACCAGACTTAAAATGATATCGATATCGTGGATCATCAGATCAAGGACGACGGCAACATCAGTTCCTCGCGGATTGAATTGGGCAAGACGGTGCGATTCGATGAACATCGGTTTCAACTGGTACGACTCCAACGATACGATCGCCGGATTGAATCGTTCGATGTGGCCGACCTGGATAAGCACCCCTTTTTGTTTTGCCGATTGGATCAACTCATCCGCTTCCGTCATAGTCGACGTGATCGGTTTTTCGATCAATACATGTTTCCCGGCAGTGATCGCTTTCATTGCGACTTCATGATGCGTGGTCGTTACCGTCGCGATACTGACGGCGTCAACTGCGCTTAGAAGTTCTTCTACTGAAGAGAACGATCTCGTTTTATACTTTGATGAAATTTCTTTCCGCTTTTCCTCATTGACATCAAAGAGGCCGACAAAGTTTGCGCTGTCGATCTCATTGTACATTTTCGAATGAAGTGAACCGAGATGACCGACACCGATGACACCGATATTGAGTTTTGTTTTCATACTTACCTGGGCATTGGGATTGGTCTTGGATTGACAATTGTCTGTTCTGGAAATGTTATCGACTTTCCTTCGTCTCCTCCCGGACTTCTCCCACGGACAACACCGACGACACGATCGAATCCTCCATATCTTCTGTCGCGGTAATATATTAACGCCGTGTACCTGTTGACAGTCCGCCAATCATTTCCTTCCAATGTCAACCAGTCATGGTTAATGATGCGACCTGCCAGCCTGAGGCGTAATTCTACTTCAATGTAATCCGAATTTGCGCCGACGAACGGCTTTAGCTTTGACGCACCGTTGGCATCCGGCTTTCCCTGCCACTGAAAACGGGAAAGATCGGGTCCATCGATCAACGTAGCCAGTTTATGATTCGGATATGTTGTTGCATTGGAAAGATTGAGCCGCCGGTATTCATTCGCGGTCGGCACGTTTCTGATCCAGAATTTCTTGTTCGGCTTCATGAAATCGTCGACGAATGTTTCCGGACTCCGGTCATCCAGATCGATCCGGTACGGCAGTGTGATGCGCCAGTTCTGAATGATGTCAACTGTCTTGATATCCGAATGGTAAATGCTGTTCGGTTCATTGACATTGTACTCATTCGGCGCGCCGACATTGACAGTTATGAAATTCACCTGATTCAACGGTGAGCCAGACTCAGTGTAATATTTGTTTGCGATTGACATCGACGTCGTAACGATCTCTTCAGTAACGATGAACTTCCCTTCGGCAAGTACCTGGTCATTTTCGTCGTGATCGATGATATAAAATTTGTAATTACCCGAAAATACGAACTCCACTCTGTTCCTTTTATTCGGGAACGAATTCCTGTAACTGTACGTGTAATGATAGACAGCATTCGGGGCGGCTGCGTACGCCAGATAATCGGTCATAACTTTCGACGGTTCGTTCACAAAGAGATTGTCATCCACGACCCAATCTTTGGAGGCATGTTTGAAGATGATCTGCAGATTCGGTGGATGTGTGGTTGTCACATCAAAGTCAATCGAGATCACTTCGCTTCGCCCGATGATCGGAGGACGATATTCGTCGCCGTTACCATATACACGCAGTCCGAGTATTTCTACATCGGAACGCGAAAGAAGGATTGAGCTTAGAGCCAGCAGGAGCAACGGTATTTTCTTCATCTCTGTTCTTTCAATGATAGATCGTTTTCAGCCACACAAAGAATTCATTCACATCGTGAAAATGGTAGTCCGACGGGAGTTTGAGCACATCGTCTTTGCCGTACGAATCCCACACCACCGAAGCAATGTCAACCCCCGTTTCGCGCGATGCACTAAAATCCGACACAGAGTCGCCGACCATCAATACATCTACGGATTGCAATGAGAATTTTTGCATGATCTTCCGGATGCCGTCGCCCGATGGTTTGAATTCATCGACATCATCCCCGGTGATCGTCATGTCAAAATACTGACCGATTCCCACCTCTTCAAGTGTAATGTCTGTTGTCGTTCTCCCCTTCCCTGTAAATAGACAGAGAAGGACATCGCGCTTCTTAAGGAATTCAAGAATTTCCTTCGTTCCGGGATAAAGCGCTGCAAGCCTGCCATGTTCAGCACGATAGAAACGGTAGTAGTCGTTCATCGCCGGTTCAATGTACTGCGACCCGATCAAGTTTTCAATACATTCTTCTTCCGGCGGACCGAACAATTCGATGATCTCATCCGGCGTCAGACGTTTGTTGATGTACTTTTCGGCAATATAATTGAACGACTCGAAGATCAGTTGATTCGTCTGCGTCAACGTGCCGTCCATATCAAAGATGATACACTTATACTTTTTCATAAAACAAAAGGCGTCCCGATGCAGAATGCATACAGATGACGCCTTGAATGTTATCGGTTAGCAAATATTCGATATCGGCCTTAAAAGTGACCGTCACCTTCAAAGTAACGGTCACTTGAGGAAAGCTATGCGATCGTTACTTCTTTTGAAAGATAGACATCCTGGATGGCATTCAATATTTTTACGCCATCTGCCATCGGCTTTTGGAATGCTTTCCGTCCGGAGATCAATCCCATGCCGCCTGCACGTTTGTTGATCACTGCCGTCTTCACTGCATCGGCAAGATCGTTGGAACCGGAGGCGCCGCCGGAGTTGATCAGCCCTGCGCGACCCATGTAGCAATTCGCAACTTGATAGCGCGTAAGATCGATCGGATGATCGCTCGATAATTTTTCGTACACGAGTTTGTCGATCTTTCCGTAGCTCGAGCCGCTCATGTTGAGCGCGGTGTAACCGCCGTTGTTCTCCGGAAGTTTCTGTTTGATAATATCCGCTTCAATCGTAACACCAAGATGATTTGCCTGTCCGGTAAGGTCGGCGGAGACGTGGTAATCTTTTTCTTTCGTCTTGAATGCATTGTTGCGCGTGTAGCACCACAAGATCGTCGCCATGCCGAGTTCGTGCGCCTGCTGGAACATCTGACTCACTTCCCAGATCTGTCTACGCGATTCGGGCGAACCGAAATAGACTGTCGCACCGACAGCCACAGCACCCATATCCCACGCCTGCTTGATACTTGCGAACATCGATTGATCATACGTATTCGGGTAGGACATGAATTCATTGTGGTTGAATTTCAGGACGAACGGAATCCTGTGCGCATATCTTCGTGCAACAGAGCCGAGCACACCAAGTGTCGACGCCACCGCGTTGCATCCCCCTTCGATGGCGAGTTTCACAATGTTCTCGCCGTCAAAATAGAGAGGATTCTTCGCGAATGATGCACCGCCGGAATGTTCAATGCCTTGATCAACGGGGAGAATGGAGAGATAGCCCGTGTTCGCAAGACGCCCTGTGCTGAATAACTGTTGAATGCTTTTCAGGACGGGTGTCGGTCTGTCGGTTTGAATAAAAATATCTTCGACAAATCTTGGAGACGGAACATGAATGGATTCTTTTGGAATTGTATTGCATTTGTGCTCGAGCAGATTCTTCGCATCTGCGCCGAGCAGTTCAACGATATTTGTTGCCATGGCGGAACTCCTTATTTCGCTATCAGTTTTTTATACGCCTCGACGTCGAGAAGGTTTTTTACCTCACCGGCATTGGCGAGTTTTACTTTGATCATCCAGCCCCGCTCGTACGGCTCTTTGTTCACCAGTTCGGGCGAGTCCTGAATTTCTTTGTTGATGTCCGTGACCTCTCCGGTCACGGGGGAATACAGATCCGAAACGGCTTTCACCGCTTCGACTGTACCGAACGATTGTCCGAATTCGACTTTCTTGCCGACAGCGGGAAGTTCGACAAATACCACATCACCGAGTTCTCCTTGGGCATAATCGGTAATCCCGATGACGCCGATGCCACCGTCAATGCGGATCCATTCGTGGTCTTTAGTGTATTTCAGATGTTCTGGAAATGTCATTTTATTTCTCTCACGTTAGATGTGTGGTTCAATTGTACGATTCAAGTTTCGCGTTTCATGAAAATGATTTTTCAAATCTCAATGATTTGGAAAATCTGCTTTATTAATCCTTAAAATCAAACGTCTCGATAAATTTCGTATCAAAAATTCCGCTGCGAAATTTTTCACTCTTCATCACTTTCTTGTGGAACGGGATCGTCGTCTTCACTCCCTCAATAATTATTTCGTCCAGCGCGCTGTACATTTTATCAATCGCTTCTTCGCGCGTTTTTGCATATACAATCAATTTGCCGACCATCGAATCATAGTACGACGGGATCACATAATCGGCATAGACATGCGAATCGATCCGTATCCCGTTGCCGCCGGGAAAATGAAGGCTTGTGATCTTGCCCGGTGACGGACGAAAATCAAAATTGGGATCCTCGGCATTCAGGCGGCACTCGATCGCATGCCCGCTCAGTTTTACTTTCTTCAACGAAAGTTTCTTCCCGTTGGCAATGTGGATCTGTTCTTTTATAAGATCAACGCCACTCACCATTTCCGTTACACAATGCTCCACCTGGATGCGCGTGTTCATCTCCATGAAATAAAAATTCTTATTCTTGTCGAGCAGGAACTCGATCGTTCCGGCGCCAAGATATTTGACACTCTTTGCACCCTTCACCGCCGCTCCGCCGATCGCTTCACGCAATTCTTCATCAACCGCGGGAGAGGGAGATTCTTCAATCAATTTCTGGTGACGGCGCTGCACGGAACAATCACGTTCACCGAGGTGGATCACGTTACCGAATTTGTCGCCAAGCAACTGGATTTCGATATGGCGCGGCTCTTCGAGATATTTTTCAATATAGACACCGCCATTGCCGAATGCCGACTCCGCTTCCGAACTTGCAGTATTGAAAGCTTTTTCAAATTCATCAAGATCGCGGACAATGCGCATGCCGCGTCCGCCGCCGCCGGCAGTTGCTTTAATAATGACCGGAACACCGATCTCTTTTGCAATCTTCTTTGCTTCTGCAACATCTTTGATGATTCCGTCACTGCCGGGAACGACAGGCACACCCGCCTTCTTCATCGTATCTTTTGCGAATGCTTTATCACCCATTGCCGTGATCATTTCCGGCGTCGGTCCAATGAATGTCAGTCCGGAAGAGAGACAGATATCGGAGAAGTTTGCGTTCTCAGCGAGAAAGCCGTACCCGGGATGGATCGCATCCGCACCGGTCACTTCGGCTGCAGCCATAATGCGGGGGATGTTCAGATAACTCTCTTTACTGGGAGGAGGTCCGATACAAATTGCTTCATCCGCAAAACGCACATGGAGAGAATATCTGTCTGCCTCGGAGTATACAGCAACAGTTTTGATCCCCAATTCTCTGCATGCGCGAATTACACGAAGGGCTATCTCACCGCGGTTGGCTATTAGTACTTTTTTGATCAATTCAGAGACTCCAGAATTTAACTTCGGCAGGTCAACAAAAACCCCGCGAATCAATTTACGGTTCGACCAGGAACAGTACCTGTCCGTATTCGACAGGCTTTCCATTCTCAACATTCACTTTCACGATCGTCCCTGCAATATCACATTCAATCTCGTTCATCAGTTTCATCGCTTCGACGATACACAACACACTCCCCTGTTTCACTTTTGAACCGACATCGACATACGGCGGGGCATCGGGCGACGGCGCACGGTAGAATGTTCCGACGATCGGCGATTTTACTTC
>JACPGG010000008.1 GCA_016182545.1 Ignavibacteriales bacterium | reverse complement strand
ACAGCAACTTGAGCATCCTCAATACTTGTTATTCCACAAATCTTGATACAGTACGGAACTTTCATGCTTCGACACGTTTACCAAGAAGTTCTTTCATTGCTTTTGCTTTATCAGTCTGCACCATTAAATGCTCACCGACCAAAATGGCGTCGAACCCTGCTTGTCCCAGTTCCTCAACCGTGTGATAGTTTCGTATTCCGCTTTCGCTCACGGCAATGCATTCATTCGGAATAAAATTTTTCAAATGGAGCGATAGATTCACATTCACGGTGAATGTCTGCAGGTCTCTGTTATTGATCCCGATGATCTTTGCGCCCGCGTGCAGTGCCCGATCGATCTCTTCCTTCGAATGACATTCGACTAAAACAGACAGCGTGAGATCTTCGGCGGTAGTTATGTACGATCGAAGTTGCTGGTCGGTCAACGCTGCTACGATGAGCAGAATCGCATCGGCGCCGATCATTCGTGATTCATAAATCTGATATTCGTCAACAATAAAATCCTTCCGCAGAATCGGAAGATGGCTTGATCCTTTTGCAGATCTGATATGATCACTATGTCCTTGGAAATACTTTTTATCCGTCAATACAGAAAGCGCTGCCGCTCCTCCCTGTAAATATTCGCGAGCAATCTTCTCAACATTGAACGACTTTGCAATGACCCCTTTTGAAGGAGATGCTTTTTTTATCTCAGCAATGCAGGTTACCTCTCCATTCTGGTGTGAGCGGAGTGCCGGGATCAGTTCTTCGGTAGGAGAAAGCATTGAGATACGTTCGAAAACGGTCTCAAACGGCATTTTTTCCTTCAGTTCTTCTACTTCATGTTTTTTGTGAAGGAGGATTTCGTTCAGTTTATTGTTCATTGTGTCCGGCAGTTTCAACGGGAGCGATCCTTATTTTCACCAATCGGATCCGTCGTTCATTTTTCTTTGCGACTGTAAAAATAATATTTGCATATTTGATCTCTTCAAAAAGTTCCGGGATACGTCCTGTCTGCTTATGAAGAAATCCGCTGATCGTATCATAGTCGGTATCTTCCGGGATCTCGCTTTTGAATTTTTCGTTAAAGTCATGGATCGAGATTCCACCGCTCACTTGTACGGAACCGTCACTTGCCGTGACAACGTCAGAATGTTCTTCGTCATACTCATCACGGATCTCTCCGACGATCTCTTCTACAATATCTTCAATCGTGATGATCCCTTCAGTGCCGCCGAATTCATCGATAACAATCGCCATGTGTTGGCGATTTTTTTGCAATTCACGTAAAAGGACGCTGATCTTTTTCGATTCAGGAACCATATATGCTGGGCGGATGATATCCTGCAAAAGGATCAGCCCCCTGTGTTCAAGAACCCCCAGAAGGTCTTTCGTGTATACGATGCCGAGGATGCTGTCAATAGAATCACGGTACACCGGCACGCGCGTGTATCCTTGATCGATCAGGATGTGGATCAAATGGTCGCGCGGCGTCGCAATATCGACTGCGAATACGTCCGTTCGAGGAACCATGATCTCTTTCACAGTCGTGTCGGTGAATTCAAAGATCGATTTGATCAGTTCATGCTCAGTTTTATCGATTGCACCGCTTCGCTCACCCTCTTCAAGAAATTGTTTCACTTCCTCTTCTGAAACTGATTTGCTTTTTGATCTCTTTGTGAACTTTCCGACCAATGATTGGAATAAAGATATTTTATGCTCGGTGTCAGACATTACGTATTCAATTCTCCTATTGCATGAACCAGTTCGGACGGAAGCTCTCTTTGTTTGACCGATACTATGTTTGAGTTCAAATGTTCCTGCTTCTTCGTGCCGATAATGACGGATGATACGATCGGATTGGAAATTACAAAGCGGAGTGCCAGTTCAGATAAACTCATTGCGTGTTTGTCGGCTAGCGATTTAAGTATTTCAATTTGTTTCCGCTCTTCCGGTGTAGCAACATCTGCAAATTTCGGGGATAATTTGCCCCTCGCCATGCCGTCTTTAATAATGACGCCGATTTGTTTTTCCTTTGCTCGGGGAAACACTTCCCGTGCGAACAGCAGATTGATAGCATTGTAACTTACTTGTATCGAATCGTACTCGCCGCTTTCAATTCCCAATGTGGCTGCATCAACAAAGTCAGTGCTGAGGCCGAGATAGCGCACTTTCCCTGACTGTTGCGCCTCTTTCATTGCTCTGAGTGTCTCTCCTTTTCGGAGAATCTCAGCCTCCGCACTGTGTATCTGAAGAAGATCAATATAATCGGTCTGAAGCAGACGCAAACTGTTGTCAATGAACTTTTTAGTTTCACTATATGAATAGTCGTATACTGAATTTGTTCCGTCGAACCATTCGCCACATTTTGTTGCAAGCAGTACTTCTTTTCGCATTCCTT
The DNA here is from genome assembly GCA_016182545.1 of Ignavibacteriales bacterium. Taxonomy (GTDB): domain Bacteria; phylum Bacteroidota; class Ignavibacteria; order UBA10030; family UBA8401; genus SpSt-333. The sequence continues at coordinate 6,881 of JACPGG010000008.1, read as the reverse complement.
TGAATGCTTTACCCAATATTTCCTCGCTCTGGAAATACGCGGGAGCTGTATCAAAAAAATTGATTCCGTTGTCCAACGCGGTATATAAAACTTTGATCGCATCAGATTCCGTTGGACGGGAAAAATCTTCCTTATCCTGTCGCCAGTAGGGCCAATTCCTTCCGATCTCCAACGCACCAAATCCTAAAACTGAAACTGCTAATCCTGTTCTTCCGAGTGTCCTGTATTCCATTATTGTGTGTAGTCCACCAATTCTTGCAATTTGTTTTTAGAATGTCCAGCGTCGACAGCTTCTGCAGACAACTGTATTCCAGCTTTAATTGAATCTGATATACCTGCAACATACAATGCAGCACCGGAATTAAAAAGAGTAATATCCCTGTATGGACCTTTTTTCCCATTGACTATCGAATGCACGATCTCGGCGTTTGTAGCGGCATCACCTCCTGCTAAATGAGAAACTTCCACACGTGCAAGCCCAACAGATTCAGGAGTTATTGAATACGAAGATACTTCTCCGTCCTTGATTTCTGTGATCTTTGTTTCACCGATCGTTGATATTTCATCCATCCCCCCTACACCGTGGACAACAAGCGCCCGTTCCGTTCCAAGGTCCTGCAGAACGTAGGCAAGTATCTCGGTCAACTTTGTCCGATAGACGCCAAGTAACTGTCTTTTTGCACCTGCAGGATTCGTCAGCGGTCCGAGCTGCTCTGTTGCCGTGCTTTGCCACTTTCGCCCCTGCAGAAGCGGCTACAATTGCAGCAGCGGTAGAAATATTGAAGGTCCCGAGTCCATCACCGCCTGTACCGCATGTATCGATCACATGTTCGTGGTGAGTATTGATCTTCGTTGCCATCTCGCGCATTGCAAGTGCGCAGCCGGCAATCTCGGGTATTGTTTCACCTTTCATGCGCAATGCCGTCAAAAAAGAGGCGATCAACGCATCGGTTGCTTTTCCCGACATGATCTCCATAACGCATTCATATGCTTGATGCTTCGTGAGATCCTGCTTATCGATCAATGAATGTATTGCGTCTTGTATCATAACTCAATTTACTGTAAATGCGTCTGATATTCAATAAATCACCCGCTCAAGGAAGAGTCCCTGAGGCGGAGCTGCTTGTCCTGCTTTCGTTCTGTCTTTTGCTCCAATGATTGATTCGAACTCTTTATCTGAAGTGAATCCTCTTCCGACATCAACCATTGTCCCCACCATCGCACGTACCATGCCGTGCAAAAATCTGTTTGCGCGTATTGTGAAAATTAATTTGGCTCCGTCGTGCTGCCATTCTGTATGAAACACATTACACAAAAAATGATCGACAGTCGACTCGGATTTGCAGAATGATCGGAAATCGTGAGTTCCAAGAATTTTTCCGGACACAGCATTCATCAGTGGGATGTTCAAATCATAATTCAATCGCCATGTAAACTTACGGTCGATCGCAGTCGGCTTCTGTGCGATGAAATACCGATATTCTCGTTCTTTGGCACTGTACCGCGCGGAAAACTTTTTATCCACTTCTTCAACAGCATGGATGACAATATCATCCGGAAGAACTCCGTTGAACGCCCGATAAAGATCCAAGGCAGACAAGCCTGTCTGAGAAAAAAAATTTGCAACCTGTCCCCGCGCGTGAACACCGGAATCGGTTCGTCCCGCTCCGACAAGAGAGATTTTTTCCTGTGTGATCTGTTCGATCTTCTCTTCCAGCACCTGCTGCACGCTACGACCGTTCGGCTGCCGCTGCCAGCCGACAAAATCGGTACCGTCGTACTCAATTGTTAATTTGATGTTTCTTTTCATTCTTTTGTGGACAAGCATTTTTGCTTGTCCTCTTTGGGACAAACAGGAATGTTTGTCCAACCGGTATGAAAAAGCCCCGATTGTTCGGGGCTGTTGTTAGAATCTGTGCACCAAACTCAGTTTGATGCCGTCAGGTTTCACCCCGTCGTTGAGCAGCGACGATTCCAGCCACCATGAGCCCAATCCTTCTTCCAACTGCTGATTATACAGTCGAGTCAGACGCGCTGCATTGATAGCGCTGAAAAGATGATTGACGATCACGGCGCCAATCACAAATTTTGAGTTATTGAAGACCCGCTCACTTGAGACACGCAGTGCTCTGAATTCACTTCTGTTCTCATCGGAATCCCAGCGCCAGTAATATCCCGCATTGACATCGTAAACTTTTTCCGGCGATCTGTCGATAAGTTTTTTATCGTTATACTCGTACGTATCGTTGAAATTTCCTACATCAACAAAGAACTGATCGTTCTTTGAGTCAATCTGAGCACCGGAATGGACCGCTGCAAATCGCCGGGCATCATCCCGCAGCCATCCGCCGTACTGACGGAAAGAAAAGTAAGTGAGCCACAATCCCCCTTCCGCAATCAGTGAATATCTCCCCTGGGCAAAACCGTCTGCATAGAGTTCACCCATTCCCGGCAATAACAAAGAATAAATGACAGCTGTTGCAGGAGACTTACGATGTGAAGATTGCGTTGCTTCTTGAAATTTTACAAAAGATGGACCTACCGGTTTCTGCAATTCAGATCGAAGCAGATAAAGATCTGTTTGTGCCGTGAGAAATGAAAATAAAAATGTAACGACACAAAGAATTTTTGATATGACCATACTACTCCTCCGGGATTGTTTAGATTTGAAAGTCAGTAAGATTTTCCAAATCTGGTGTGCAATTATTTTATGAGTAGTAACAAACGGTGCAGAGAATCCTTTCTTAACGCCCTATAGTTGAGACCAGAGGTATTTCAATGGAAATTGGTGTCGCTGGTGATTCTACACTGACGATTTCTCCTTCGCACGTTTCCCCATTGAAATCTCCAATTCGTATATTGACGATCGAGTTTTCTAATGAAGGATGATACGGCACTTCTATTCGTACGTAGGTATCGGTGTATCCTGATAATTTATTATTTTCTATCGAACCTTCGACCAGCATCTTTCGAACTTGTCCTCGTTGTGATTGATAGAATGCTGATTTCTTCATCTGCCCGAGGATTCTCAACCGGTCACTGTGAGAATATCTGATTCTCGGCTCCACACGTCCCGGAAAATCTATCGAGGGAGTATTCGGACGTTCTGAATATGTAAAGACGTGCAGATAACTGACCGGAAGTTCATGAATAAAATTAAAATTCTGTTCGAACAACTCTTCCGTCTCGCCCGGAAATCCGACAATTACATCGACGCCGATACCGGCATCCGGTGATTTTTCTCTGATGGAATATATCAATTTTTTATAATCGGATGAAGTGTACCGGCGTCGCATTTTCTTCAGAATCTCGTCGGTCCCGTTTTGCAGCGGAATGTGAAAATGATCGCAGATTTTTTCAGATGAAAGCCAGAAATCGAGCAACTCATCATTCAATAAATTCGGTTCAATCGAACTGATACGGATACGCTGCACACCGTCAACTTCTTCAAGTGAGCGAAGCAGATTTAGGAGCGATGTGTCGTTCTTCTTGCCGTAATCCCCCACATTCACTCCCGTAAGAATTATCTCTTTGTAACCCATTCGGACGAGTTGCTCCGTTTGCGAAACGCATGCTTCAATCGATTGGCTCCGGCTTTCACCGCGAGCAAGCGGGATTGTACAAAATGAGCAATTAAAATCACAACCGTCCTGTACTTTAAGAAATGCGCGGGTGCGGTCATCAACTCCGCCGGAATATGCCGGACCGAAATCACTGACCGTATCGATTGAGGAGACGTGAATCCTGGGTGAAGATAATTTTTTGAAATTTGCGGCGTAGTCAAACAGGCGGAATTTTTCACTCGCGCCCAGCACAACATCAACACCGTCAATGGAGGAGATCTCTTCCGGTTCAAGCTGAGCATAACATCCGACCACCGCGACGAACGCATTGGGTGATGTTCGCATTGCACGCCGCACGATCTGTCGTGCCTCCCGGTCGGCACGCTCAGTTACGGAACATGTATTGATCACACATACGTCCGACTGATCGCTAAAAGGAACGATATCGAAGCCGCGATCCTTGAACTGTCGTTCAAGCGTCGCCGTTTCGGCATAGTTCAGTTTACAGCCCAATGTATAGAATGATACTTTCATCGTATAAAGAAAGTGCGACTCACCGTTACGGTGAGTCGCACTCGTATTGTAATCGATTATTTCAACGATGCTTCTTCGTCGATCGCTCGAAGTGCATCCTTAAGAGTGATAGGCGGAAGCTTATGTTTTGCAACATAGTCATCGATGACCTGCTGTTCTTTGCCGCGCAAATACTCCACAACGGAAAGAACGATCTTCTTGCTTTCACCGTCAAATTCGATGACTGTCATTGGAAGAGAGTCACCGACCTGGAACGCTTCGGCAAGATTCTTGATCGGGGTCTGAGATAATTGCGAGAGCGGAACAAATCCGTCCACGCCGAGCGGAAGTTCGACGATCACACCTTTTTCAATGATGCGGACCACTTTCCCTTCGATCTCTGTGCTGACTTTATACGCATTCGCAAATGCATCCCACGGATTATCATTCAATTGCTTGTGTCCAAGTGAGATGCGGCGTTGCTCGACATCGATGCCGAGAATAATAACGTCGATCGTTTCGCCTTTCTTCACAACTTCCCCGGGGTGGCGTATCTTCTTTGTCCACGACAGATCGGAGATGTGAATAAGACCGTCGATACCCTGCTCGAGTTCTACGAAGACTCCGAAGTTGGTAAGATTGCGGACAGCCCCTTTGTGTTTTGAACCAAGAGGATATTTCCCAAGGATCGTGTTCCACGGATCGGGTTCCAGTTGCTTCATGCCGAGAGAGATCTTTTTTCCTTGCACATCGAGCGAAAGGATCACCGCTTCGATCACTTGTCCCATGGAAACCATTTGCGACGGATGCTTGATATGCTGCGTCCAGCTCATTTCGGAAATATGAATGAGACCTTCGATTCCTTTTTCTATTTCAATGAATGCGCCGTAGTCTGTGAGCGAGACAACTTTACCGCTGACCTTCGTACCGACAGGATATTTCTCGTCGATCTTTTCCCACGGATGCGGCTGCAGTTGCTTCATGCCGAGAGAGATGCGTTTCTTTTCCTGATCGAAATCGAGCACGACAACGTTCACTGTCTGATCGAGCTTCACAACTTCTGACGGATGGTTGATGCGTCCCCATGACAGATCGGTGATATGAACAAGACCGTCAACGCCGCCAAGATCGATGAACACGCCGAAATCGGAGATCGCTTTGACGATCCCTTCGAGGATCTGGCCTTTTTCGAGACCGGAGAGGATCGCTTTACGTTGATCTGCGAGTTCTTCTTCAACAAGAATTTTGTGACTGACCACGATATTTTCAGAAGGATGATTTACTTTGACCACCCGGAAATCCATTTCTCTTCCGAGCAGAGCATCAAAGTCACGCACGGGACGAACGTCGATCTGCGAACCGGGAAGGAATGCATCGATGCCGAGCACGTCGACAACCAATCCCCCTTTGATGCGCCGCATGATCTTTCCTTTGATCACTTCGCCTGTGGTGAATGATTTGGTGACCTTTTCCCATACGCGCATGAAATCGGCACGCTTGCGGGAAAGGACCATCTGTCCGTCTTTATCTTCAATGCTTTCGAGGAATACTTCGACCTCATCGCCGATCTTCAATTCCTTGATATTCGGGAATTCGTTGACCGGAACAGTTCCTTCCGATTTGAAACCGATATCAAGCACGACATCATTATTGCCGATGAAGACGATCTTTCCTTTGACGATCTCACCCTGGGTGATCTTCCCCAGCGTTCCTTCGTACATCTCCATCAATTGTTTTGTTTCCTCATCGGAATACATCGATTCGTCGATGAGTATATCTTTACGTTTTGACATTAGAACCTTTCGCGTTCTCCGCCTTCAAAGCGTTTCTTTGAGACAGGAACAAATCGTTGATTGGTGTTTCGTTAAACGATCATCAGGTTTAACGGCGCACATCCACAACGATACCATATATGAGTTGATGATTTAGTTTGTTATTGATGACCTGAAATTTTATATGAACAAGCCAGAATGCTTGATATACGGATACCTTATTTCAAAACTGTCGGTCGACCATTCCTGGTTGAGCTAAAACAATCAATTGTATTTCGCTTCAATCGTTTTCTTCACTCGTTCCATCAGCCATTGAGGCGTTGATGTTGCACCGCTGATACCGACCGAATTGCATCCGTTGAACCACTCGTCATGCAGTTCGGTTTCATTCTCGACAAAATATGTTCTTGGGTTTTCAGATTTTGCAATCTCGTACAGCACTTTCCCGTTGGAACTCATTCGCCCGGCAACAAAGATGATCACATCGTTACTCAAAGCAAACTCGCGCAATTTCTTGTCTCGACCGGACACTTGTCCGCAGATGGTATCCTTTGCGTGGAAATCGATCGCCATCTCTTCAAATGTGCCGACTTCAAATTCCGCTTTGATCCGCTCTTTGATCGCATCACGGATCGAATAAAATGTCGCTTTATCCATCGTTGTCTGTGAAAAGAGAACTGTCTTCTTCAAAAAATCAAGTTTGTCTAATTCCTCAAGAGATTTAATAACGACAGCGGTTCCCATGGTATGACCGACAAGTCCGATCACTTCGGCGTGGTCCTTCTTTCCAAAGATGACGATCTGATATCCTTTATCGTAAAACTTCCGGATTCGCTCTTGCACTTTAGTAACAACGGGACATGTTGCATCAATAACATCAATGCCCCACTCCTTCATCTTCTGGAATGTTTCCGGAGGTTCGCCATGGGCACGGATCAAGACCTTTGCATCTTTCAGATTCGGAAGATCCTCGTGTCGAATTGTCTTCAATCCCTTCTCTTCAAGGCGGTCAATTTCAACGGGATTGTGAATG
>JACPGG010000128.1 GCA_016182545.1 Ignavibacteriales bacterium | reverse complement strand
TTATATAATTATCGTGGTGTCTCAAAATACCACTTCCCGATGTATCTGAAGGAAGTAGAATACCGTTTCAATCATCGCTCTGACAACTTGTTGAAACTTTTTACTAAAATTTATTACGGTTACGTTTCTACCTAATTACCATATTTTTTATTCCTGTCGGGATAAATCACCTGAGGATGCCACATCAAATGATAGACGCCGCCCACAGCAACAATCGTATTGAACGTGTTTTTCATGAACGTTGTATCGATCGTCCCTCCTCCCCAACTCGGCGCGCCGATTTCAAGCGTCAACCCGGTCGGTTGAAACATGTTCTTGGATGGATTCCACGGAGAAATATCCGCGTCATCGATTACATACATCCGCGACACAAGATACCCTGTTGCGGAAACCAACGAATCGACCGTCGCATCATAATCACCGTACGGTGCGATCCAAACATACACATATTCTTTCTCTCCATTTCGGAATTGTGCGGGCAGAACGAGGTGCTGCACAATATCTTCATAACTGCCTGCTACTTCGCTATCGGCGGCTGCGTACGGCGTGTGGGGATGTGTTTGACTGTGAGAAACAACCTCGAAGTATCCCGAGTCCAGTTGTTTCTGCAAATGACTCCACGTCTGTGACGACGTCCAATCGAATCTTGAGATCACTCCCCCCGTCACGTACAAATTTCTTGACCGAAACAGATACATCAATTCCGGGAACATGCTGTCGGACCAGTCAGCCCAATCATCAGCAGTAATTGTTACCGCAGCGCGCCGGTTGTCATAATATTGCGTGATGCCGACGTAGTGCGGAATAACAACGGTACGTGATTGATCGGTGAGCTTGAGCCAGAGAGAGTCTTTCCCGGGTTTGAAAGCGACAGATATAAATACCCTGTTACTATCGTAGTCGAACCGGGCAGCTTCTATACCGTTAAAAAAATCCGACGAGCTCTTTTGATCCATTTCTTGCCATTCATCGTCTACACTATGCTTCTTGAACGCCGTAAGATTCAGTGAACTTGCCGGAAGAGTTATGTGGTATGTTAAAGGATATGCAGCGCCGACACGTGCGTGATACTCGTTGTTCAGTACGATGCACAGTTCATTGGAGGTTGATTGGACAACTGAAACGGGTGCCGCATGAAATGAGAACAACTGCGAATACCAACAGAAAGTGATGCCGATGTAGAGGAGTACGATGTTGAGTGGATGCATGTGACCGGAATTTTCTTTCATGAAGGAATTCGACTATATCTCCCGTGGTATCCTTTTTTCAGTGTAAATACATGGGGCACCTTTCGGTGCCCCATGCCACCAATCCACCACATTACCACCTACAGCATTATTTCAACAGCATCATTTTTTGTGTGGCGCGGTTATTTCCCTGTTCAAGAACATAGAAATACACGCCGCTGGTAATACCGGACATATCGACTGTTGCCGTATATGAACCGGCTGTCTGGTATTGATTGACGGCAGTCTTTACAACTTGACCGAGAATATTATATACCTTCAACGTTGCTATACCGCTTCCATTCAACGAATACTTTATCATCGTCGAAGGATTGAACGGATTCGGATAGTTCTGCCCTAAATCAAATCCACGTACAACGGCATCATCATCTCTGCGAACGGATGTCAGATTACCGGCTTTCGTTGCAGTAAGATCATCGAACAGGAATACAACGCTGTCAGCAACGGTGCTGTCGTTGTGTACCCCAAAACTGATCTTGCTGATGTATCCGAGCCCCGGAGCTGCTTTTTTGGGTGCAGCCCAAGATGGTGCAAGCATATCGTTCAACGGAACGACAACTTGGAACCACCCTAAATCACCCGTACCCCAATCGGATTTCCGGATGAACAAACCGTAGTACCCGCCGTTAACCCATCGGTAGAAATCGCCTGTTGTGTCGGCAATGTCTATTGAGAATTGGCATCCTTTTTTCCAATTCGTTGGTGTCAATATTTTTAACCAAAAGCGCAGTTCAGTGGCACCGGTAATATTGATCGGGGTTGCAAATGTATAATCGGCATTTGTCCACACACCCCACGAAGCACCCATTGTGCGGAGTGCAACATCTACATTCATTGAAGTCCCAGTACTTCCGGGATACGAGTCATCCGGATTGTCGGCAAGTACGAATTTATTTGTCGCTACCATTTGGCCCGCGACCCATGAACTTGCCGTTCCGTCAAAATTAATGATGGTACCGACTGAGGTTGCTTTTGTGGCGCGGATGTCATCGATCAAAAAGACGATACTATCCATCGCAGTACTATCGCCATGGACGCCAAAGGAGATCTTTGTAATGCGATTGAGATCGACCTTGCCGTCGACGGACGGCTGCCATGTGGGATACCGAAGCGACTTGATCGGAATAACAAAATCAAACCATCCGCCTGCGGAATCAGTGGCATCCTTCCAACGATGCGGCGTATAAAAAATGTCGAGGTCTTCCTGATAGCGCCAGAGATCATTTCCCGCCGCGGAAGAATCCATCAGATCGAATGTAAATTGCAAAGCACGGCTGTATGAGGGTGGTTTGCCGACTTTCAGAGTTGCGGGTTTCGTAATGATTTTCATCTTAAACCGAATGTCGTCGGCTCCGGAAATATCGACCGGTGATGCAAATGTATAATTTGCATCGGTCCATGTTCCCCATGAAGCAGCTTGGTACCGGATCGCGAGATCCACTTTTAAAGCACCTCCGCCTTCGTAAAAATCATCGTTCTCATCTGTAAGAACGAGTTTATTCTCGGCAGGCGAAGCGAGTGATACTGCCCACTTCGAGGCTGTACCATCCAAATTGAGTATCTGCTTGCCAACCGATTGTGCAATACTTGTCACCGAAAACACAAACATCAGGATGGCAAAAAACGCGAGCATTCGTTTCATTGAGAGCTCTCCTATCTTTAAGTGATTTTGTTTTTACATCCGCTTTTGAACATTGTTCGAACCGAAAGCAACTGTTCACGGTAGGATGCGGTTACCGTTTGTACATCAAATTGTACTGCTTCGATGGAAAGACGTCACCCCCTTTGATGGTGTTATATTGTGGAATGTATAATGATCATTGAATTATTTTTTTTGTTGGACAATTTTCTGACCATAAATCACTGACGACCGAAATCGGGCGCCCCTTTTTTGCCGACAAATAACTTGATGATCCGCCGTTTCTCCGCAGTGACTGCGGGGCTCGTGCTGTTGGTCGCATATCTGTTGATATAGAGAAATTCTCCGTTCCCCCACATTAGTTGCCCGGCGGGGGCTTCAAGCACACCCGGATAGAGCGCAGTCGCAACGCCTTGGCGAATGACATGGACCGGATTTTTTTGATCTGAACCAAGATAGATGTCGCCGTCTTCTGCTATAGCAATAGCCAGCGCCTGATTCGGTTGACTGGTCGTATCGATCCAACCCGGTACAGTTGCTGCACTGATCGTGAAGACTGTATCAAGAGCGCCAAGGTCTCCCGTGGCAGAAGTAATCGGCAGCCGGTAGATTGCCGAGCGACGGAGCGTTGAACGGTACCCGAGGAAGTAAACATACCCGTTGAAAGCACGAACAGAACGGATTTCAAATGCAGAAAGACTTGGAACCAATACGCGCGAACTCGAGGTCGAAGGAGAATACACCGCCATCCCCGCCTGTGTCCCCCCGCCAAAGTACATATTGCCGAGAGAATCAAAGTCAAAAAATCTTCCGCGAAAACCGTTTGCCAGCGTGTGGAACACCGCGATGGAACCGCCACCTGCGGGAACTCGGTACAGCTCTGTGCTGGAAGTCCGTTGGCAGTACAGGAACCCGCCCGGTCCCATCTTGATATCTGCAAATTTTGCAACTCCGGCAGTTGCATACTCCGTCTTAGTTGCATTCGAATCGATTTTGAATATCTTCACGCTCGTTCCCGTTTCCCTGAACTGCGCGTACAAATTTTCTCCGGCATCAAAAGCGAATGAGTACACTTCATCCACACTCAATATTCCTCCGTATTCAACAAACAGACTGGAGAGTTTGTACGGACCGTACTTTGCAAGCAATACTCCCCCGGCAACCGCAACTTTAACGGAGATATTGTTGCTGACAAGTTTCGGCGCTTTCACAACAAGTTCTGTGGTCGATGCGGAAAGGATTGTTGCTCTCACATTATCGAAGTACACGGCATTCAACGAATCGGTATCGGAAAAATTCTTTCCCATGATATGTACCTCAGTAACCTCTGCGAACCCTCCCGCTGCCGGCGATACTGCTGTGATAACAGGATCCGGACCTGTCGGTGCAGCGGGATTCCACACTTCCGGCGGTTCATCCACGCTGCAACCTGCCAATAATATGAAACTGAGTACTGTTAAGTAATAAGAAGTATTGTATTTCAGAATCATGGTTGTACTCCTCTAATTAGAAACCAAACCTGACCGAAAAGCGCTGGACGTTATCGAAAACCCCAAACGGTGTGATGGAGTAATCGAACCGCATTCCGTATTGCGCTATCCCGAGTCCGTAGGTGATATTTTCCTCATCAGCCGCGGTGACGTAACCGATACGCAGCAATATCGCGTCGAGCAAACTGCATTCCGTGCCGATATAGACCTGTTCGACATGGTCGCGAAAGTGGGAAGCATCTGTCGTCACGACGACCGATTTTACGATCCCGTCGCGTTCAAAAAAATCCATCATGTCCATGGAGATGCCGAGCGTGAATACCATCGGCAGTGTGAATGCATCGTCTTCGTACTGTACTTCGGTGGAAAAATTTCTGATCGACATGCCGAATGAAAGACTTTTGAATCCGGTCTTGAAATACGTTCCAAAATCGTAAGCGAGCGGCGCTAATGAATACTTCCTCTTATCATAATTCCCCAGTGTGTCGATCGGAATTAGTGTGCTGGCAAGCGATTGATATACGTAACGGACCTGTCCTCCCACCGAAAACTGTGTGTTGATAGCATAGGAATAGCCAACACCCAACGCCCATGCGCTCGGCGTACCAATAGCGTCCGACGGAAGATCGATGTATCCGTCAGGGTGTCCGACGCCATCGGTCGAGTATTGCGTCCACTTGAATTCGCCGTAATCGACATTTTGGAATGAAAAACCGACTACGCCATACTGATCGCCGAACGGTTTAGCGGCAACACTAATTGTCTGATGCCTGATGTCGGCGATCCATTGGTTCTGGCTCGCTGCAATATCGATCGACTGTTCCATCTGCGACATCATCGCCGGATTGCACAAGAGCGCGCTGAGAAACTGCATTCCTGTTTGAGCCAGTTTACGATTGTCTTGCCCCCGCGACATGCAAAAGACCAACACTGAGAGCACCAGTACCGATAATGATGTTGAACGAATGTTCGACGGCATCAATGACCCAAAGTATGCTGACAAAAGATGAACATATTCTTGTGTTGTTTTCATAGATCTCCCATGCTATCGGATGACGACAAATTTTTGAATCGCTCTTTTCCCGTCGGATGTTTCAAAAACTGCGATGTATACTCCGCTTGCAATAATCTGCCGGGAGTCCGTCAGCGAATCCCATATCTCATCCGCCGTGGAGTTGGTGTGGTTAATCGTTTTGATCAGATCTCCACGCTCGGTATAAATTTTAATCGTGCAGACTCCGGGTAATCCGTAGAATGCCATTCGGTCCGGGTATCGGTCTCCGAACGACCGCAGCCTGATATTGAACGGATTCGGGACAATGCGGATGCTGCTAAGATCGGGTTTCGGCGGGCGCTGCAGATACGCAGCTTTGTTCGTCATGGTAAAGAATTTGTTGCTGCGGAGTGGATTGCCGGGTTGAACAGTGTTGGTCGATCCGTTATCCTTGCTCACGATGAAGTAGTAATAACTTTGGGAGCGAAGTGCTGATGTATCATCCCACTCATGCACTGCATTTGATGCATTGCATTCGAACACTTTGGTGTAAAATGTGTCCGGCTTTCCGATCGCCCGGTAGATTTCATATCCGTTAAAATTCGGAGCGGAGGCTGCATTCGTACCCCATTTTAATTTGATCCTGTCTCCCCCTGAATTCACTTCGAAAAGATTCGGAGGGGGAGGTGGGGACGGAATGGTAAAATTATTCTTGAACGTTTGCCGTGCACGCCTGAAGGTCCTCTTTAACGAATCTTCTCCCGTTTTAACCCACGCATTCTTATACACTTTCCCGTCTGTTGTGGATGTGCCGTTGGGAAGAACAAATGGTCCCAGGTCGTTGGCAGAGTACCATTTCAGCCAATTGCCACCCACTTCAAACGCTTTCTGTCTGCTGATTCCGTCCACCGCTTCTGCCATTACGATATGAATGCTGTCGCCGGGATTCAAAGTGTACGGACCGAAACCCTGTCCTTGAGCAAATCCTCCGGCATCAGAACCCCATTGATTTGCAAAACCTTCGCCAAGAGCATCGGCGTGCGTTTGTGTTGCATGACCTGCCGACATCGTTTCATATTTCCGCGTCATCTGCAAAGGATTGTATTGATCGTTCGTTTGCGGACCGGTATCGCTCCCGACATATTTGGTCGTGCGTGGCTGGGCAAGATCATCAGATTTGTCGATGCTAGACTTGTCGGCATGCAAAGTGGTTGTTCCCACATACTGCACCGCACCCAGATGACCATCAGTTGTGTAAAACGGTGCACCGATATCATCGAACGGATAGGAAGAGACACGCCCGTACCATGAATACTGTGCGCGCACTGAATCGAACCCGGGAACGTTCAGATCGTACCCGATGACCTGATTGACCGAGTTGCGCCCCCAATCGATGCTGTTCAATAACCATGGTCCCACTTTGAACATTTCATTCCCATGCGAATAGCGGTATTGAAAGAAGAAGTACACACCGGTCAGAGTATCTGCGTCCACTGTTCCTTTTAAATCCCTGACTCCCGTATTTTTGAACACGAAATCGTAGATGAAATAATTGTCGTTATATTGCTGGCTAAAAGCGTAAACTTTTCGCGTGATGGAAATTCCGAGTGCGGTATGCAATTCATTGATGATCAATCTGTCGGAAGGAATTGTCGGATCGACTTCGTCCACTTTATCGTTGAGTTTATTTTCGGTTGCAGTTTCGCCGTCCACCAGAACATTGGGAGAACGAAATTTGCCAACCATTTTCATCGATACAGGCATTATTTCGGTAGCCGGATCGGTCGATCGTGTACCGACAGCGACAACCTTGTGAGACAGGGTGGTCTTCAACACCCGGTCATAATAATTGGTCGTCCCGATCCACATTGATTTTCCCGCAATGTTATTCATGAATTGAAATTCTGCGGGCCACCGCAATCCGTCATTCTGGTCGTTCGCATCGCCCGTCCGTCCGATCTCCATTTCTGAACCGTAGCTTGAATACCAATTGTGCAGCGAACCGATACGCATCCATCGCACAACTTGCGATTGAGCGCCGGAATGTTCTGCAACAAGGAGCAACAGCACACAACAAAATATTGAATGATGTTTCAAGTGAGAGAGCATGTTCATACAAAACCTCGTACTGTTAGGGACCTTAAATTCAAAACTCAAACGACAACATCAGCCCGAAATAAATATCGCGCGGATCAAGGAAGTTGAATGATGTTTGATTCGGCATATCGATGTACGCCTTTTCATCGAGAATTTTATTCATCGTTCCGGCGTCAACTTCCGACCATCCGTTGTTTATAAACTTCATGTACTTGCTCGTGGAGTTATCATAGTAAATCGCCGATCGTCGATTGATGCTAGGAGTGAATCCGGCAATCGTCCCGACCTGTTCAATCGGCTGAAACGCAATGCCATCATCTCTGTAGTCACCGAACTTATCTTCACCAACTATGTTGGTGTATGCTTTGTTCTTGGGAAGATGAAGAGAACTGAAATAGTCAAGATAATCGTTGACATCGTAGAAGCCGACACGGGAGAGACGTTTGATATTGAGGAGATTATTGACATCCATAAAGAGAGAAACTTTTACAGATGCAATATCGACCTGCTTGGAGACACGGAGATTCAAATTGTACCAGTCGACAACCTCGACATTATCCGGCTCCGTAATGACCTGGTTGGGAGATGTGATATAGCCGCCGTCTCTCCAATCACCGAGAAAACTCAGCGTCCAATTTGCAAAGACAGGTACACCGCCGATTTCCATTCCATAATCTTTCGGAGTAAAGAATGTCAGGTTCAATCTGGCAAAGGGTGTCGGTATGGGACGTGATTGGTACAGGTTTCTCGTCAAATCGTCGTACTGCCGCTGCGCGGAAGGATCTTCATTGATCTCTCCTTTGTTGAATCGTCCGGAACTTGTCACCTGATATGTGTAATTGATGAATCCTGTCCACCAGCCCTGCATTGATTTTCTGATCGTCGCTTCAATACCGCGTATGTCCTGGTACGCATCATTCGTGATAACCCGATAGTCGACATTTTGTTCCGTGTTTCGATATCGCACTTCGGACTGCTGGTTCGATATATCCCGATAGAATCCCGCAATCTGAATGAGATATTCTTCCCACAGTGATTGGTCGAACCCGAGTTCGTACGCAATGGTCCGTTCCATTTTAATATCCGGTGCGCCGAGCAGTTTCAGTTCCTTCCATGCGCCGCGGGACATACGCAGCATTTGTTCGTATGTCGGGATTTGTTTATAATGGCCGTAGTTGAAAAACAGTTTCGAATTTTCGGTGATCGGATGCGAAATACTTACGCGCGGACTAAGCACGAATTGTGTTTCGGATCGCTTCGTCGGTACCGTCACAAGAGACGGAGTGTACCCTGCTGCAAAGAAACTCTGGTCGAACGGATCGACCACAGGCCATAGAATATTCGGGTCGTTATAATCCAGGCGCAGACCAAAGGTTCCGATGAATCCCTGATATTCGATCTTATCCTGAATATAGGCGCCTCCCCTGACAGGATTGGCATCCCATTTAATAGAATTGTTGCTCTCAGGGAACACCAAATTGACAACGCCATAATCGATGTTCAGCGTATTGTACGAGAACTCGATACCCGTCTTCATTTCATGATTTCCAAATTGAGACGTGTAGTTGCTCTTGACAGTCAATGTTGAGGTCGACGTCTTGTCCCGAGTTGTACCGGTGTGCCCGCCAAGAAGCATGCCGTTGACCCCCACACTCGGCTGTGGATCCCAGCCGAAGGGTGCTTCATCCGTGAACAGACCGGGATAGATTTCGTACAGTGTCGTAAAATCTCTCGTCCGCTGCGTTCGGGTAGAATATGAGCGCTCTACGAACTCTATACGTGTATCCAGAAATGATTTTGTGTCCGGAAAGTACGTTACGTGTGCTGCGATAGAATTGTTTTTGATGGTAGCGAGGCTGTAGTATGAATCAAGAAATATCCTGCTCTCCGTCGATCCGGGTTGGTAGTTGAGATTCGACGCAATTTGAAACGGTGAGCGTATGTAGTCAGTTGCATTGGCTTGTTCAGTACCATTCACAGCAATATTCTCGCTCCCGCCGGTCGTACCGATAATATTTAATTTCACCGTGGATGATGGTTCAGAAGTAAGTTTAAACAGCCAGGAATCCTCATAATAATCAGGACGGCTCAAAGGAATGAGCAGCATCTCCCTCACATTTTGATACGCTGCAAAGAACCGCAGATCTCCAAGCGCCTCGCCGATCCATGGAACCGGTCCACCGAATCCGAAATCAATGTTATAATCCGGCTGCTTTGCAACTTCTCTTTTTCTATGTTGCCACATGAACAACCTCTGTGCCGCCGCCGGTGAGAGATCGTCCGTACTATCTTCATTCGATAAAAGTATCGATGACACCTTGTTCCAACCGTCAAAGCGCGGATACTGCCGGAGTGTATAATAATCCCACGCTCCGCTGCTGTCCGTACCGTTCCATGCAACTGACGGATCAAGGTAGGGCCGCAACCACATTGAACCAGGGTCATAAGGAGAGACTCCGAAATATTTTTTTGCCGGTGGACTGTATCGTGCCGTCAATGTAACATCATACAGTGATCGTTTCCCTTCTTTCGTTACAACATTCATCACACCGGATCTCAATTGACCGTACTCAGCATTGAATCCTCCACGTTCGATCGACACTTCAGAGATTGCACTCAGTGGAACGCTCGTCATCGGAGTATTATTGCGAGGATCGCGAAGTGTTACACCGTCGACAAGAAACAATGCTTGACTGGCATTCCCACCACGTATGACTAAGCCGGATTCCACACCTGCTTGTAACGAAGCAACTTCTGTTGCGCTTTTAATTGGAAGAGAAACGAGCTGTTCACCGGAAATATTCACTTTGCTCGTTGCGACATCTTTTTCAACGACTCGCTGGGCGACAACAATAACTTCCGAAGTCGATATTACAGATTCAGATAATTGAAATTCTACATTGCTTGTTTGGTCAATAAAAACACGAACATCTTGAAGTGTAACAGGTGTGTATCCGACGAGTGAAGATTTGATATTGTAATTTCCCGGAGTGACGTTGAGGAGAATAAACTTTCCATCGAAATCTGTCACAGTACCAATTGTTGTGCCCACAAGGGTTATATTAACGCCGATGAGTGGCTCGTTGGTATCTTTTGCAGTGACTATACCTGATATTTTACCGGTAACACCCGCTTGCGTTGTACTCGAGATATATACCAAACTCAACAATAGTACCCACACTTTTTTCGTAAAATATGAGTTCATCAGTGTGTTCCTCCTAAGTTGAAATTATCAATAGTGTATAACTCCACATTTTCGTATTTCATCATTAATTAATGACTCACAAATTAATTGCCTTGCCATACTAATTACAAATATCAATAAAACATAGTGTAACTGAAAGTGCCAATTTAATTTGTTTTATAAACAAACTAATGCGAGTTTAATACTTTTAAAACTTATTGTCAAGTCTTTTCTTAAAAAACTTAAAAAATGTTAATTCCCAAATTGTCAAAGAGCATCAAAGTATCACCTTATATGGATTTGGAACTGTCTTTAGGAGCTATACCGTGAGTGCCTGAATATTTTATTCGTATCGAAAACGCTGCCGAGAGTTGAGCTAAATTCAGGAGCCCGATTTTGATGTTGAATCAACTTACACAACCAAATGGTGTTAAATTAATAACCTGTCGGATGATTTTTTAACTAGCACAGTATCCTAGTGCAAGCTGCTTTTCTGAAAATTGAATTCTTTTCCGAATAGTATGTCTTATTTTCCCATCATCTGGTGGATACAACACATTCCGAATCATTTCG
>JACPGG010000127.1 GCA_016182545.1 Ignavibacteriales bacterium | reverse complement strand
TTGCCGGAAAAGGGCATGAGGATTACCAGGTGATCGGAAAAGAGAAAATTCATTTTAGCGACAAAGAAGAAGTTCTGAAATTCATTCAACAAGCATGAGACTGTCCAAATCTTAAAGATTTGGAAAGTCTATACGCATGAAAAAGATCACGATCAAAGATTTGCAGAAGCTGACCGGTGCACAGATCATCAACAAGGATCTGTTGAAGCGACGGAGAATAACGGGCGTATCGACCGACTCGCGTGCGGTGAAGAACGGCGATCTTTTCTTTGCGCTGAAGGGAGAGAAATTCGATGCGCACGATTTTATCGATGATGTCGTCCGCAATGCCGCCGCGGCGATCGTTGTGCATCATGAGTGGGCGGTAAAACATGATCTGTACTTCCGGACATTTCCGTGCGCGTTCATCATCGTGCCGGATACGACGATCGCATTCGGAGAATTGGCGCGTCTCTATCGCCGTAAGTTCGATATCCCCATTGTGGCGATCGGCGGCAGCAACGGGAAGACGACAACAAAGGAAATGATCACTGCCATGATGAAAACGAAATACGCCGTGCTCCACACGGAGGGGAATCTGAACAATCACATCGGTCTACCGCAGACATTATTTCGATTGACCAACCAGCACGATGTCGCGGTGATCGAGCTCGGCACGAACCACTTCGGAGAATTGAAATATCTCTGTGAGATCGCAGAGCCGACCCACGGATTGATCACGAACATCGGCAAGGAACACCTGGAATTCTTCGGCGATGAAAACGGAGTGGCAAAAGAGGAGAAGGAACTCTTCCGCTATCTGGAAGCGAACGACGGTTTTGCATTTGTCAACGGAGACGATAAACATCTGCAAGACGAACGCCGCGGGATAAAAAAATCGATGTCGTACGGGACGACATCCAAATCAGATATTCGCGGAAAAAAAATCGAGATGAATGAACTCGGACAATCACACTTCACCGTTGAATGGCATAAGAAGGATCTCTCATTTACGGTCAAACTCTCGGTTCCCGGCATGCACAACGTGACGAACGCTCTTGCTGCCAGTGCGGTCGGATTGAAATTGAAAGTGAAGCCGAAAAAGATCGCTGACGCTCTGCGGAAGTTCTCACCGGCATCGAAACGGATGGAAGTGTTGTCGCACAACGGCGTCATCATCCTGAATGACACGTACAATTCAAATCCCGACTCCGTGATCGTAGCACTGAAGACATTGAAGTCGTTCACAACAAGCGGAAAAAAAATCGTCGTCCTCGGAGACATGAAAGAACTCGGCGACGCGTCGAAACGCGAGCATACGAATATTGGAGTCATTGCTTCGGAGATGAAATTTGATGCCCTGTTCACGTTCGGTCCTTTTTCGAAATATACATGCGAAGCATTCGGTCATTCATCCGCAAAACATTTTGAATCGAAAGATGAATTGAGTTCTGAATTGAAAAGAATATTGCAGCATGGCGATGTAGTCTTGATAAAAGGGTCGCGCGGAATGAAGATGGAAGAGGTTGTGCAGCAATTGACGGCAAGCAACGGACAATTGAAAGAAAAACACTGATGGATTCTTGATGCTTGATACTGGATTCTTCATTGGTCCAGCATCCAGTATCTAACATCCAGCATCAACAACAGAATGCTCTATCACTTACTATACTGGATCGAACAAGCATACCACCCGCCCGGATTCGGCGTGGTGAAGTATCTGACGTTCCGTGCCGCAGCGGCTGCGATCACGGCACTCTTCATCAGCTTCATCATCGGCGGCAAAGTGATCAAGATGTTGAAAGAAAAAGGGATTGTCACAACGTACCGCGAAGGATCGCCCGAGAAACACAAGTTGAAAGCGGGCACACCGATGATGGGGGGCATCATCGTCTTGGCGGCGATCCTGATCCCGACATTATTGTGGGGAGACCTTACGAACAGATACGTGCAACTCATTATCATCGTCACTGCCGGACTCGGGTTCGTCGGATTCATGGATGATTACCTGAAGATCGTGAAGAAGAAAAAAGAGGGATTGATCGGCTGGTATAAGATTATCGGGCAGGTAACAGTAGGAGCGATTCTCGGTTTTGTATTGTATACGATGCCGGAATTGAAAGTGATCGATGCCAATACCGTTACGACAGTGCCGTTCTTCAAAAATCTGGAGGTCGATTTTGGGATCCTGTACATCCCGCTCGTTATTTTTATCATCACGGCAACATCAAATGCCGTGAACTTAACAGATGGACTCGATGGACTTGCCATCGGAACGTCGGGCATCGTTGCAATGACACTGGGAATTATCGTGTACGTGTCGGGGAATATCGAGTTCAGTAAATATCTCAACATCATTTACCTGCGCGGCAACGGTGAGCTAGTGGTGTTTTGCATAGCGGTGGTCGGAGCAGCGCTCGGATTCTTGTGGTACAACTCGTATCCGGCACAGGTATTCATGGGGGACACCGGTTCGCTTGCTCTCGGCGGAGCGATCGGTGCGTTGACAGTGATGGCGAAAAAAGAATTGATCCTGCCGATCCTCGGCGGAATATTTTTTATGGAGACAGTCTCAGTGATCGTGCAGCGGTTGTACTTTAAATACACGAAAAAAAAATACGGCGAAGGTCGGCGTATCTTCAAGATGGCGCCGATCCACCATCATTTTGAACTGCTCGGCTGGCAGGAACCGAAGATCGTCACACGATTTTATATTCTTGCGATCCTGATGATGATCCTGAGTTTAACGACGTTCAAAGTACGATAACGATATGAACAATAAGACAATTAAAAATAATCCGTTGTTCAAGAAAGCCGAAGAGAGTGTTGCCGCAGCCCGAAGTGCGTACGATGGAAAAAAATCGCTGGCGTGGGAGGTCTGTTATCATTCCCAGCAGGCGGTCGAACAATTTTTACGGGTGTTCCTTGCATCAAACGGCGTGTCCCCGGTAAGCGGTAATCTGTTACTGCTCAACAAAGATTGTTCACGGGTAGTACCGGAATTCAGGTCATTCGACAGCGCCTGCAATTTTCTTTCATTTAACGGTATCGATATACGGTATCCCGTGCATTCAAAATTATCGAGAAGCGACGCTACAAAAGCGATAAAGGCGGCGGAACAGATCAAGAAATTTGTCATGGAGAAATTGCAGTGAACAGTGTTGAAGGCCGCGCGGTCACAGTGATCGGCGCAGAGCGGAGCGGTGTATCGGTCGCCAGGCTGTTGAAAAAAGAGAATGCCAAAGTATTCGTCAGCGATTTCGGGAAGAGTGAACGGACGCTGAAGAATATTGCAGATCTGAAGAAAGAAGGGATCGAATGTGAATATGGCGGACATAGTGAGCGGGTGTATCGTTGTTCTTTGATGGTTATCAGTCCCGGCGTCCCGACAAACGCGCCGGTCGTTGTGGAAGCACACAAACGTGGAATACAAGTCATTGCGGAAATAGAGGTTGCAAGCTGGTTTTGTAAAGGTTCAATTATTGCCATCACAGGCAGTAACGGAAAAACAACTACCACCACACTGTTAGGGAGGATATTGAGCGATGCAAAGAAAAAACACGTTGTTGCGGGTAACATTGGAACGGCATTCTCATCCGTCGTTCTGGACGCTGATGAAGAGACTGTTGTTGTTCTGGAAGTGAGCAGTTTTCAGCTCGACTTCATCGACACGTTCCGTCCGAAGATCGCCGTCATTATGAACATCACGCAGAATCACATGGACCGGTACGAGCACTCGATGGAAAAGTATGCGTCATCAAAAGCAAGGATCTTCAAGAACCAAACTGCAGATGACGTACTGATTGCAAACGCAGGTGATTTTTGGACAATGGAAAAAGTAAAAAGTGCGACGTCAAAAGTTTTGTATTTCAGTACACGACAAAAAGTTTCCAACGGAGCATTTGTCGAAGACGATATTTTGAAGACACATGTGTTGAATACTGACTACTCAATACTGAATACTCAAGAAATCAGCATCAAAGGAGAGCATAATCTCCAGAATGCAATGGCGGCAACACTTGCAGCCCAAATGATCGGAGTCGGTCCCGCGTACATCAAAGCGACGCTCCGGAATTTCAAAGGGGTGGAGCACCGTCAGGAATTTGTGCGGGAAGTGAACGGAATCAAATATATCAATAACTCGAAAGCAACCACTGTTGAAGCGGTTGAGATGGCGTTGAAAAGTTACGATGAACCGATCGTGCTTATTATGGGTGGAAAAGACAAAGGGAATGATTACACCACGATCTACGATCTGGTGAAGAAGAAAGTGAAGGCAATTGTCGCCACGGGATATTCGGCGGATATCATCGTAAGCAACTTTTCGGATAAAGTGAGGGTAGTGAAAGTTGCGACGATCGGCGATGCGATACCGAATATAGCGTCGATGAGAAAAACAATTGAAACAGCGACGCAGCTTGCGGACAAAGGTGATGTCGTTCTTCTTTCCCCCGCATGCACATCATTCGATTGGTTTGTTGACTATGAAGAGCGTGGAGAGGTTTTTAAACAGTTGGTGCATCACTTGTAAAACATGGCAGCAGAAAAAAATCATATTGACCGGATCACCCTTTTTGTCGTGCTTATTTTGATGGTTACGAGCACTGTCGTGGTGTACAGCGCATCATCAACGTGGGCATTACAGAAGATGCAGTCCGCCAGCGGGCTTGTGAATAAGCACATCACAAAAATTCTGATCGGATTGGTCGTGATGTTCTTTGCCATCAACATCGATTACAAAAAATACAAGCCGTTGACGAAGTGGGTGTTGATCGCATCGATCATGTTGCTGGTCTTTACAAGTCTCACCGGTGGTGAAATAAAAGGAGCGGCACGCTGGCTGTCGATCGGCGGATTCAGTCTGCAGCCCTCCGAGATCGCAAAGTTCGCTCTGTTGTTCCATCTCGCATATTTGTTGTCGAACAAAAGAGAAAAGCTTGCTGATTTTAAAACGGGATTTGTTCCGCTGCTGATCTGGATCGGAAGTGTCGTCGTCCTAGTGATGCTGCAGCCAAACTTCAGCACCGGCGCGATGATCTTTATGCTCGGAATGATGATGATCTACATCGGAGGTGCGCGAATGAAGCACGTGCTGCTGTCATTAACGGCGCTTCTTCCTGCACTGCTGGTATATATGATCAGTGCTCCGTACCGGATGAAACGCATCCTCACATTTGTCGGATTCGGCAGCGATGAAACAGTGACAACGACCGCGAATTATCAATTGATGCAGGGGATCATCGGTTTCGGCAACGGCGGTATTTTCGGTGTTGGGATGGGGATGAGCAAGCAGCGCGATTTATTTTTACCCGAATCGTACGGCGACTTTATTTTCTCGATCGTCGGTGAAGAGTACGGGATAATCGGCACGATGATCTTCATGGGATTATTCCTGACGATCTTATTGCGCGGTTTGAAGATCGCAAAATACGCCCCGGATGATTTTGGAAAATATCTGGCAATAGGAATTACATCGACGGTCATTTTGTACGCTATCGCCAATGCACTCGTAACCCTCGGTCTAGCGCCGACAACCGGCGTGCCGATGCCGTTCGTCAGTTATGGCGGAACGGCGATCATCTTTTCGTCATTTGCAGTCGGTGTGCTGTTGAACATTTCGTCGCAGACCGATCTGCATCCGCGCGAGAGGCAATTTGTGGAATCACCGGCATTAAAACCGGAACCGGCGGTCGGGAAAATTTATTAATGGACGGCAGGTCGGCGTTAACGCCGGCACGCTAAAGACAGTATGACAATTCTTTTTGCGGCAGGCGGAACAGGCGGTCACTTGTATCCCGCAATCGCAATTGCGGAAGAGATCAAAAAACGGGAACCGGACGCGAAGATCGTTTTTGCCGGGACGAAAGAAAAAATTGAAGCGCGGGTAATACCACAAAAAGGATTTGAGTTTGTTGTTATCTGGATCAGCGGATTCAGCAGAAGGTTGAGAATAAGCAATCTTCTTTTTCCGGTAAAAATAGTTGTCTCTCTGATTCAATCGTTCTTTCTCATTCTAAAATTGAAACCGAATGTTGTTATCGGTACAGGCGGTTATGTGTGTGGACCGGTTCTATTCGTCGCGTCGTTGATGCGCATTCCGACCGTCGTGCACGAAAGCAACAGTTATCCCGGGGTAACGACACGGATGCTTGCTGCGCGTGTTACGAAAGTATTCATCACTTTTGAAGCGACCAAACGATGGATATCGTCAAGAGCAAACATTGAAGTGGTCGGCAATCCAACTCGCATTGAACTTTCGTCGGTATCGCGGGAAGCAGGCTGCAAATACTTCAATCTCGATCCGAAGAAGAAAACACTCTTTGCTTTCGGAGGAAGCCTCGGATCAGCGTCTATCAACGCCGTAATGCCGAAGTTGATCGATGATGCGATCAAGAACGACTATCAAGTGATCTGGCAAACAGGGGAAAGTAAAGCGGAGACGTTGAAAAGTTTTCAGAAGCATGAAACGATTAAGGTGCGCCGGTACATGGAGAATATCGAGTACGCGTACGCAGCGGCAGATATGGTGGTGTCGAGAGCAGGCGCGACAACACTTGCGGAACTGACACGGCTCGGCAAACCGGCGATCCTCGTTCCGTATCCGTACGCGGCGGCAAATCATCAGGAGCAAAATGCACAGATGATGGTGGAAGCGGGTGCTGCATTCATGGTGCGCGACGAACAATTACAGGAAAAGCTGCTGTCCATGGTAAAAGAGTTGCTGTTTAATGAAAAATTGTTGCGCGAGATGAGCGGGAACAGTATTAATCTCGGCAAGCCGAACGCCGGCGGGGAAATTGTGGAAAAAGTTTTATCGATGAGGCGATGAGACCGTTCATATTGGTGATGGTGATCGTTGTCTTAGACGGGTGCAGGGTGTACAGAAGGATTCCGGAAGATGGTGTTGCGTACTCGAGACGGTATAATTTTGTGCTGCGGAGTGAGTTGGAATTCGAAGATCATTTTGTCGATCGACGATTGGTTCGGTCGGTAGCGTTTCACCCGAATGGCAGAAAAGCATATGAAATGAATGTTGCTCAAGAAGATCAGGTAATGATGCAGATAGATTATTACTATACAAACGGACAGAAGATGCGCGAAAGCATGTATATCACGGATACACTGGTTGTCGAGAATGAGTGGTATACGGATGGAATGCAGCGATTGAACTTTGTCCGTGGTGCTGATCGGCAGCAATTTGTAATTCGCTGGCATAACAACGGGATCAAAAAAGAAGAATCGGAGTGGACGGGAAATACAAGGAATGGAAAATTTATCGAGTGGGATTCAAGCGGACGAAGAGTACATAATGAAACGTACCGCAACGGCGTAAAGATCCAATAATATGCATCATGAATTCAAATACAAACTTGATTTTTACTATCAGCAATCGTTGATCTACTTGCTGACGCTGATCGTGTACATCGGCGTGAAGGGGACATTCATTGAAGACAGTGTCACGCTTGTCTTCCATGATCCAATCATCTACATCATTGCGTTTTTCGTTCTGCTGTCGTTTGTAACATTGTTCGTGAACCGTATCCGTGACAGGAAACTGATTGTCACTGACACGAAGATAACATTTCATCATCGATTTAACGAACGGTCGATAGAAATAAGCGAGATCGAGTGGATACACATCGGTAAAGAGCGGATGGTGCAGACGGCAGGGAGATCTCAGGTGATCATAATAAAGACAAAACATCGCCGGAGAGCTTTTCGCATCAGGCTGGGACGGTACGAGCGGGAGAGGGAATTGCTCCGGTTACTCGAACATATTTCGGAAAAAAGTCCGAAGAGACAGAGACGTTTTCAGTTCAACAGAAAGAAATAAATGTTTTCATCGATTAAAAAATTACACTTCGTCGGTATCGGCGGCATCGGCATGAGCGGCATCGCCGAGATATTGATCGACCAGGGATTCAAAGTGAGCGGTTCGGACAAAGCGCTCAGCGAAGTCACCGAACGGCTTCAGTCGTTGGGTGCAACAATTTACGAAGGACACAAAGCAGATAATATTGCCGACGATGTTGATACGGTTGTCTATTCATCCGCCGTGGCAGGAGAAAATCCGGAGGTGCAGGAAGCTGTTCGCAGGAAGATACCGGTTGTGCGACGCGCTGAGATGCTGGCAGAAGTGATGCGGCTAAAATACGGCATCGGGATTGCGGGCACTCATGGGAAGACGACCACAACTTCAATGACCAGTCTTGTGCTGATGGAAGGCGGGCTCGACCCAACAGTGATTGTCGGAGGAAAATTGAGCGGACTCGGCGGCACGAATGCACGGCTCGGCAAAGGAGATTTTATCGTGGTGGAAGCGGATGAATTCGACCGATCATTTTTATCGATCACGCCGACGATTGCCGTGTTGACGACGCTCGAAGCGGATCATCTCGATTGCTAAATCTGGACGAGCCTTCGTTGCAGGATATTCTGCCCCAACTGAATAAAAAGAAGATTATTACGTATGGATTGCATTCGCCGCAAGCTGATTTACAGGCGGTCGATATTCAGCATAAAGAGAACAAAACGACATTCACCGTTGTCCACGGAAATGAAGATCTCGGACAGGTAACGCTGCAGATTCCCGGCAAGCATAATGTGCAGAATGCGCTTGCTGCAATCGCAGTCGGATTGAATCTCGGTGTTCCGTTCATTAAAGCAAAAGCAGGGATCGAAAAATTCTCAGGCGTCTATCGGCGATGGGAAAAGAAAGGCGAATCGAACGGAATCACGGTGTACGATGATTACGCACATCACCCGACAGAGTGCAAAGCAACATTGAGCGGCGTAAAATCTGGATGGAGGAAAAGAGTCGTTTGTGTATTTCAGCCCCACCTGTATTCCCGCACGCGGGATTTTTACGAAGAGTTTGGTAAAGCATTTTTACTGGCAGATGTTTTGGTGGTGACCGATATCTATCCTGCGCGCGAAGAGCCGATTCAAGGAGTGACGGGAGAATTGATCATCAACGCAGCCAAACAGTACGGGCACAAAGGGACGCATTACGTGAAAGACAAAAAAGATGTTCCGGCATATTTGAAGAAGATCACCAAAAGCGGCGACATCGTCATCACGATGGGTGCGGGGGATATCTGGAAGTACGGCGAACAATTTTTGAAAGAGATCAAATAAACCGTGGAAGAAGAGCAACTCAATATTGAATTTGAACCGAAGCAGCCATCGCACGGCAAACGGGTGTACGTGTACTTTGCAATTCTTGCGATCGTCGTTCTTTCCATCTTTTTTGCAAAAGCAAAATGGCAGAACCATGTTATGGTAACGCAGGTCTCAGTCGAAGGAACGAACATCCTTTCCAAAGAAGAGATCGTGCGGTTAATGAAACTTCCCCCGCGCGTTTCAATGTACGACATCGACCTGACGGCACTCCAGAGGAACATTCAGTCGAATGCATTTGTGAAGAACGTGATCGTAAAAAGAGATGCACCGTCTCAATTGCTGGCGATCATTGAAGAGCGTACGCCTGCGGCAATGCTGACAGGGAGCGAACTTTTTTATATCGATGAAGAAGGAGTCGTGCTGCCGTACATCGCATCTTCCGAGGGGTACGATATTCCGATCATCAGCGGCGCCGATTCGAATTCTCAGATCAAAGCAGGAAGAAAGATCCTCAATAGCGATATACAAGAGGCACTCGAGATCATACGAATTGCAAAAGCAGCAAGTCCGGAAATCTATCATGCCATCTCCGAGATCAGGTTGCGGAAGGGGCACGACATCGTTTGTTACACATTTGAATCAGGCGCGCCGGTAATTTTTGGGAAGGGCGATATTGCACAAAAGGTTGTGAAACTTGACGCGTTCTGGCAGAAATTTATGCGGAACAGTGATCCCAGGGATATTCAATATATAGACATTCGGTTCGACGATCAGGTTGTCGTATCGAGAAAGAATTCATAAGGAACAAATGCTGAAAAAGGCAGGATGTCAGACATCTTGTTTATTCAGCGACAGAGAACATCGAATTTATACAAATTCAAATCAGCAGATGTCTGACATCTTCTAAAAATAAAATGAACGAACATATTTACGTGGGACTCGATATCGGAACGACAAAGATCTGCGCAGTTGTCGCTTCGGTCAGTTCCAGCAATGAAATCAACATTCTCGGCATCGGAAAGAGTAAATCCGAAGGACTCACACGCGGCGTCATCACACATATCGAACGGACTGTGGAATCGATCAAAAATGCCGTGCATGATGCGGAAGCGCAATGCGGTGTGAAGACACAATCCGTTGTTGCCGGTATAGCCGGGGATCATATCCAAAGTTTCCAGAGCCGCGGCGTTGTTGCGATCAGCGGCGAAGAGATCACGCAGGCGGATGTGAATCGGTTGATCGAAGATACCAAACGCATTGCACTTCCCGCTGATAGAAAAATTCTCCACGTCATTCCCCAAGAATTTATTGTTGACGGGCAGGATGGTGTTTATGAGCCGGTGGGAATGTCGGGAGTGAGGATGGAAGCGACCGTTCACATCATTACGGGACTCGTTTCCGCGACACAGAATATTATCCGCTGCGTTCAACGTGCGGGAGTTGCAGTGAGTGACATCGTCCTGGAGCCATTCGCATCGAGCGACGCTGTCCTCGATGGCGAGGAAAAAGAAGTAGGCGTAGTCCTGATCGATATCGGCGGTGGGACGACTGATCTCGCAGTTTTTGCCGATCGAACGATTCGCCACACTGCCGTGATCGGCATTGCAGGGAGCAAAGTAACGGACGACATCCGCCGCGGACTGGGAGTTCTGACTGCACAGGCGGAAGAGCTGAAAATAAAACACGGGCATGCGTTCATGCCCTCCATTGCCGGCAATGAGCCGATAACCATTCCTGGCATCGGCGGACGCGAGCCGATGACGATCGATCAGCAAATGCTTTGTCAGATCATTCAACCGCGCATGGAAGAAATTCTGGAGATCGCTGCACTTGAGATCAAGCGATCAGGATATCAAAAACATTTATCTGCCGGCGTCGTGCTGACCGGCGGCGGTTCACTGATCAAAGGAACCGCAGATCTTGCACGCGAAGTGCTCGGCATGCCGGTAAAGATCGGTATTCCGAGAGGGTTCAGAGGGGGATTTGTCCGTGAGATTGAGAATCCGATCTATGCAACCGGTGTTGGGCTTGTATTGCATGCGATCAGAAGCAGGGCGCGGGGCGCGGCGAGTAATGTTGCAGAAGAGAAGATAAGCGGCAAAAAGGATTCGATCGTCAACAGAATGAAACGATGGTTCGATGAATTGTAAGAAGAAGATGTTAGACTGATAGATTTGAAAACTAATTAAGTGTAAGAAATTTTATCAAACTCAAACCAACAACCAACTAATAGGAGCAACTATGCCAATAGAATTCGACAGTCCTGCTGATCATGGTGCAAAAATTCGCATCGTCGGTGTCGGAGGCGGAGGCACAAATGCAGTTCACAGTATGATCACACGCGGACTCGCCGGTGTGGATTTTGTCGCGGTCAATACGGATGTTCAGGCGCTGGAACGGAACGCCGCGTCGGCAAAGATACGCATCGGAAAAAATCTGACGCGCGGTCTCGGTGCCGGTGCTGATCCGACGATCGGTCAACGTGCAGCAGAAGAGGATAAAGAAGAGATTGGTCGCGTACTGGCGAACAGCGACATGGTCTTCATTACCGCCGGTATGGGTGGCGGAACAGGAACGGGCGGCGCCCCTGTGGTTGCGAACATCGCAAAGAGTCTCGGTGCGTTGGTTGTCGGCATTGTCACCCGTCCGTTCACACATGAAGGAAAGAAACGTGCCGCACAGGCGGAGTACGGTATCGAAGAACTGCGCAAGCATGTCGATACGTTGATTGTGATTCCTAATCAGCGGTTGCTGACCATTGTTGACAAAGCAACACCGATCACACAGGCATTTGAAGTTGCCAACAGCGTCCTGTATAATGCAACGCGCGGTATTTCAGATATCATCACCGTTCCCGGTTTAGTGAATGTCGACTTTGCCGACGTTCGGCGTGTGATGCGTGAAATGGGTGATGCGTTGATGGGTTCAGGCATGGCAACGGGAGAGAATCGCGCAGTGGAAGCTGCACAGAGTGCCATCTCCAGTCCGTTGCTTGAAGGTGTGGACATCAAGGGTGCGCAAAAAATGCTCGTCAATATCACCGGCGGCAACAATATGTCGATCCAGGAATATGATGAAGCGGTCGGCATCATCCACGAAGCGGCAGGGGGCGATGTTGAAGTCATTGCCGGAGTAGTGATCGACGAGAATATGACGGAAGAAGTGATGGTCACGGTCATTGCAACCGGATTCAACAAACAATCGGTCGCTAAACAATCGACCGACCGATACGCATTGTCCGGACAGCGTCCGCGCAGCGTTGTCGATCATATCCCGAGCGGCGTGCGCGATCTGCAGAAACTCGATACGCCGACATATATGCGCCGCGGCATTGCGATCACCACTTCGGCAGCAGAAGAAGAGAGCAAAGTGCATCCGATCGAATCGCCGCAAGCCGATCTGGATAAACCGGCGTTCCTGCGAAGGATCATGGATTGATTGTAGGAACGGATGATAATCCGTTCCAATACGAATGAAACACCGCCAACCCGCGTGATGAGCGCGGGTTTTGTTTTTATAATCGTCATCATCTACGTTGTCTTTGCCACAGCATTTTTCTATCTTAAGTACAATTATGCGCCGCGGGCAAAAAATAAATGCACTATTGTTACTTATCTGCGCTCAAATCTGTGTTATCAGCGAAATCGACGCGCAGATCAAACGCATCGACTCTCAATTCCGTATCGCACGGTTGAAATATTCCGGCGGGGGGGACTGGTACAACGATCCATCCGCTGAGGTAAATTTGCTCAAATTCGCCAAACAATATGCGGGAGTTGACGCCGATCCGAAGTACGAATTTGTAGAAATTTCTAATGACAATTTCTTCTCTTATCCTTTTATATTCCTAACAGGGCACGGGAACATCTCGCTTTCGGAGTATGAAATACGTCGGCTCCGGCTCTATTTAGAGAACGGCGGATTCCTCTATGTCGATGACGATTATGGTCTCGATAAATCGTTTCGCCGCGAGATCAAGAAAGTATTTCCCGAATATCAACTGACGGAGCTTCCATACTCGCACGGGATTTATTCTTGCTTGTTCCAGTTCCCAAATGGTGTTCCCAAAACCCATGAACATGACAATAAAGTACCACAGGGATTCGGAATTTTTCACAAAGGTAGATTGATTGTTTATTATACATACGAATCGAATCCCAGTGACGGCTGGGTCGATCCGGACGTTCATAAAACACCGCAAGCGAAACGTGAAGAGGCATTACGTTTCGGAGCGAATATTTTGGTATGGGCATTGACGCAATAGTACAGTGACACACGAATCAAGAAATATAGTTCACCAAATCCGTTCTCGAATAAACGAGACCCGGCAGAGACTGTACAAACAGGAACTGCTGCAGAAATCCATTACAGCGTACTCCTTGATCGCTCTTATCGGCGGGGTATTGTTGTTGGTGGAATCGCTCGCCGAATTTGGTACAGCAATCCGCACGTTCATTTTTTATTCATATTGGATAACCTCGGCAGGTATCATTGTTGCCTTCGTGGGTAAACCGTTACTACGATTTTTGGGATTGCTGCCAAAACATTCAGACGAAGAGATCGCCCGTATCATCGGTGCGAAATTTGAGAAAGTAGGCGACCGTCTTGAGAATGCGCTCGACCTTGCCGACATGATACAGAACGGTGATATGTCATCGTCGCCGGAGTTGATCGAAGTATCGCTGGAACATTTTCAACGGACCACGTTGCACATTAATTTCGGCGGAGCGATTTCATTCTCCGCGATAAAAAATGGATTTCGCACGATTGGTGCCATCACGGCAGTGATCGGAATTGCAACAGTGATCTCCGGCAGCCCGTTTTCGGAAGCAGCAGAGCGTTTGTGGAATTATGATAAGATGTATTATTCGTACATCCCTTTTACAATTGCAGTCGAACCGGGAGATATCGACATCATCAAAGGAGAATCAGTTCCTGTAAAGGCGCGCATCATTCAAAATGGAATCGAACCCGTTCCGCAACTATTGACACTGTCGTATGCAGAAGAAGGAATCTCCATCGATCAGCGGATCGAGTTGAAGCCGGATTCATCCGGTTTGTTTACATATATGTTCCCCTCCGTAAAGAGCTCTCTGCAGTACGAGTTCACCACTGATGACATCAGCAGCGAACGATTCGGCATCACCGTCACCGATCGTCCGTTCGTGCGCTCGCTGTCGATCACAATCATCCCGCCGGCGTATTCGAAACTTCCATCGCAAACACTTGATGAAAACATCGGAGATCTTCTTGTGCTTGCCGGTTCCAAGATCATCTGGCATATCACAACGAACAAAGAGATCAGCCGGGGATTTGTGGTGTACAAAGACGGCGCCGAGACACGATTTAAGAACAGAGGGAAATATTACAACGCGGTGCATACTGCTATGCAGCCGACGTCGTACTATATCGAGTTGGAAGATACGAAAGGTATCAGTGCGTCGTCAGGCATCGAGTACAAGATCGACATTTTACCCGACGCTCACCCGACCGTGGACATTCTTTCACCGGGAAAAAATGTCGATGTAACACAAGGAATGATCCTGCCGATGGAATTCAAAGTGACGGACGATTTCGGTGTGAACCAATTGCAATTGGCGTTCCGTCTTGTGCAATCCCGCTTTGCGCAGATCGAAGAGACCTTCGCCATCATCCTTCCGTTCGATTCGGTGAATGTGATCGATGAAATACTGAGTTATGAATGGGATCTTGCACTCCTCGGCTTGGTGCCGGAAGATGTTGTGGAATACTTCGTTGAAGTGTTCGACAACGACAATGTCAACGGACCGAAATCGGGACGGAGCCAGACATTTCTGATCCGCCTGCCGTCGCTCGAAGAGGTCTTTGCCGATGCGGATAAAGGACACGACGATGCATTGAAGACGATGGAAAGCGCGCTGAAAGATGCCGAGGAACTGAAGAAGGAAGTGGAAGAACTCTCCGACGATCTGAAACGCAACCAGAATATGGATTGGCAGAAAGAGAAGAAAGCGGAGGAACTGACGAAGAAATATCAGGAGATACAAAACAAGATCGAGGAGGTCCGCAAGCAGACCGAAGAGATGATGGAGAATCTGCAGCGAAACAATGCGATGTCGCAAGAGACTCTGGACAAATACCTCGAACTGCAAAAGATGATGCAGGAACTGAACTCGCCCGAATTTCAGCAAGCGATGAAACGGATGCAGCAGGCGATGCAAAACGTCTCTCCCGAACAGATGCGCGAGGCGATGCAGCAGGCGCAATTCTCCGAAGAACAATTCAGAAAGAGCATCGATCGCACGCTCAACCTTTTAAAACGGATCCAGGTCGAACAAAAAATCGATGAAGCGGTGAAACGCGCAGAGGAAATGCAGAAAGAACAGGAAGCGATCGAGAACGAGACCGAGCAGTTAAAAGAGAATGATTCGGAGAAAGCGCACGATCTTGCACGTCGTCAGGAAGAAGTGAACCGGCAGCTGGAAGAATTGCAAAAGTCGTTGAATGAAGCGCGGGAAAAGATGGAAGAGTTCCCCAAAGAAATGCCGTTGGACAAAATGGATGATGCACAGCGCTCCGCCGATAATAAGCAGATGAAAGAAGCGATGAAGCAAAGTGCACAAAATCTCCGCTCGCTGCAGACCGAACAGGCGATGACCTCTCAGCAGCAAGCGTCAAGCGGAATGCAGGAGATGTCCGAACAGATATCCGAACTGCAGGAACAACTTTTGAACAACCAGATGCGCGAGACAATGGACAACCTGCGCAAATCGATGCAGGATCTCCTCACCATCTCGCAGCAGCAGGAACAACTGAAGAACCAGTCGCGCGCTCTCGATCCGAACTCGCAGCAATTCCGCGACATCGCCCAGAAGCAGCAAAGTTTGCAGGGAGATCTTTCGAATGTTGCCAATGCACTAGCCGAACTTGCGCAAAAATCGTTTGTTGTATCGCCGGAGATGGGAAAACAGATCGGTAAGGCGATGGGACAGATGGAGCAGTCGATGAATGCGATCGAACAGCGGAACGGACAAATGACGAGTTCGATGCAGGGAGAAGCGATGGCATCGTTGAACAAAACAGCGACACTCGTGCAAAGCGCCATGCAATCCATGCAGCAGCAAGGGGGACAGGGAGGCGGTTCATTGATGCAGCAGCTCCGCAACATGGCTATGCAGCAGCAGAACATCAATATGCAGACGCAGCAACTCGGACAGCAGCAGGGATTATCGCAGCAGCAGATGCAGGAGATCGGACGTCTTGCGCAACAGCAGGAAGCCGTACGAAAATCGTTGGAGCAACTGCAGCGCGAGGCGCAGGGCAATCCCGAACGGGACAGAATTATGGGCGATCTGAATAAGATCACCGGCGAAATGAAAGAAGTTGTGGAACAGCTTGAGCAGCAAAATGTCGATCCAACAACACTCCAGCAGCAGGAACGCATATTATCACGATTGTTGCAAGCACAACGTTCGATGAGAGAACGCGATTTTGAACAGAGACGAACGGCAACAGCCGGCGTCACTCCCACACGACAATCCCCACTTCAACTCTCTCAGGGAAAGGATTCTCAATTGCAGCGTGACCTGCAGCGGGCAATGGAATCTGGCTATTCAAAAGAGTACATTGAGCTCATCCGAAAATACTACGAAGCGATAAGCAAGAATAACTAATTCAGCACCGCAGAAGTTTGGATTTTATCCGTGGAACAGGAATAACCTGTGACCACACGGTTCACGATCCCGCTTTTTAGCATTATGGCTCCTTCCGAAAAGAAAAATGCCATCAATTCCCACCTCCCTGAACTGGGGGCTGCATGGAAATATTCCGGTGACGGCATGAGGTTGACCGACGGCAACGGTACAATCGTTGCCGTCAACGCAGGGTACATCTCGTTGGTCGGCATGACGGAAGCGGAGCTAGTTGGTAAACCGTTCACCGTCGTGTATCATGCATCGTACGACAGCACTGCCTCTCTCGAACAATACAAAAAAAAGTTTCAAAAAAAATCTGTCGAGAAAAAATACGAACGCTCACTCCCGTTGCATGATGGTAGAAATCTCTTTTTGGAAATTACAACGGCAATCCTCGAAAACGACTCCGGCGAACAGTTTATCCTCAGCGTCTTTCATAATCTCACACAAGTTCATGAGACCACACATCAACTCGAAATCCAAAAGACATATCTGGAAGGATTGATCGATAATTCTCCCGAAGCGATTACGATTATCGGGAAGGATGGAAGAGTCATTCGTGTCAACAAGGAATTTACTTCCATCTTTGGCTATGCCGCCGATGAGATCCTGGGGAAAAGAATTCCGGAAACAATCGGAAGAGAAGGATTTGAAAATGAAGTCCGCTCGCTCACGGAGAAAGTAAAATCGGGTGAGACGATCAATTGGGAGACCCAACGCAGAAGGAAAGACGGAACATTGGTTGATGTCTCAATTTTGAGTACGCCCGTACTGTTGAACGGAGAACAGATCGGGGTATTCGGGATTTATCGCGACATCAGCCAAATCAAGAGCAGAGAACGGGATATGAGGCATCTTGCCTCCGCTCTGGAAAGTACGAATGATTGTATCACCATCACCGATTTGGACAACCGAATTGAATTCGTCAACCCGGCGTTCGTTACTACCTACGGATTTTCTTCAAAGGAAGAGGTCATCGGTAAATCCATCGACATCATCCGTTCCCCAAACAATCCCCCTGATATTGGTCCTAAAATTTTCAAGGGGACTCTATCGGGCGGGTGGCGGGGTGAATTGCTCAACAGAAGAAAAGACGGTACGGAATTTCCTGTAGCGCTCACCACGGCTATCGTCAGCGATGAGACAGGAAACCATGTCGGCTATATCGGCGTATCGCAGGATATTACCGATGCCAAACGTGCGGAAATGAATCTCCACACGGAGCGTAACCTCATGCGGACAATAATTGAATCGATCCCGGATGAGGTCTACGTTAAGGACCAGCGCGGCAGATTTCTTCTCGCAAATTCAGCATGTGCAAAAGCATTGGAAGCGGTCGGAATAACTTCTCCCGAAGAATTGATCGGCAAGACCGATTTGGACATCCTTTCGGAAGAAGTTGCCAGAGTTCAATATGAGCGCGAACAGGAATTAGTTGCCTCCGGGAAACCGATACTGGGAGAAACAGTAACATTGCGCGATCCCGCTACGGGGAATCTTGTTCGGTCGATTCTCATTAGAAAAATTCCGCTCCGCGATCCCTCCGGTGCCATCGTCGGTCTTGTCGGCGTGAACAGTGATATTACAATTCTTGCTACAGTACAAGAAGAGCTCCGAAAGAACGAGGAGAAGTACCGGAAGATATTCGAGAACGTACAGGATGTATTTTATCAGACAGATCCCCGCGGCAGGATCGTCGATATCAGCCCCTCAGTGTACCGCTATTCAGAATTCACCCGCGAAGAATTGATCGGCAGGCCTGTCGGAGATATGTACGCAAACCCTGATGACAGAAGAACGCTGATGAAGATGATGATGGAGAAGGGGGAAGTGATCGATATGCAGGTACGGCTGCGGTTGAAAGACGGCACTGCTTTGCCTACTTCTGTCAATGCCCGCCTTGTTTACGATGAGCAGAAAAAAATTATCGGCATGGAAGGCTCGTTGCGTGATATTACCGAACGGATAAAAGCGGAAAACATTCTGCGTGAAACAACGTCCAGATTATCCGCTCTGATTCAAAATTTGCAATCGGGTATTTTGGTTGTGAACGAAGAAAAGAAAATTGTGCTTATCAATGAACGCTTTCGGCTCATTTTTGGCGTCAAAACCCACCTCGCGGAATTGCTGTCATCCGATTGGGATCCATTGAATGAAGAAATAAAGAAATCGTTCTCAAACCCCGACCAGTTCGGCGAACGGACGGACGAGATCCTCCGCGACCGGCATATTGTTGTCCGTGAAGAGCTCCGTTTGAACGACGGGAGGATTCTTGAGCGCGATTTTATACCGATTGTCATTGAAGGGGAATACAAAGGTCATCTCTGGCAATTTCACGATGTCACGACTGTTCGCCGGGCACAAGAGGAACTGGCACAATACGCCGAAGATCTCTATAAAGAAAAACACAAAGCGGAAGAGCAGGCGAGAATACTAGTAGAACAATCGCAGGAATTGATCAAAGCGCGCGAAAGTGCTTTGCAGGCGGCGAAATTGAAATCGGAATTTGTCGCAAATATGAGCCACGAGATCAGGACACCGATGAACGGCGTACTCGGAATTACGGAATTGCTCCTTGAAACAAAACTTTCGACGGAACAAAAAGAGTATGCGGAATTGATCCAGCGGTCCGGTGAATCGTTGTTAACGATCATCAACGACATTCTCGATTTCTCAAAGATCGAAGCGGGCAAACTTTCCATTGAAACAACCGATTTTGACCTTGAGCAGGTTGTGGAAGAGACGCTCACACTGCTTGTCCATAAAGCAAATGAAAAAAAGATCGAACTGATCGACCATATCTACAACGATGTTCCCACCTTGTTACGGGGTGATCCGACAAGAATCAGGCAAATCATTACAAATCTTGTAGGGAATGCGATCAAATTCACCGAGCGGGGCGAAGTACTTGTCCGCATTCAGGTTGAAACAGACACGCCGACCCGTGCAACAATTAAGTTCGGAGTCAGCGACACAGGGATAGGTCTCTCTCCGGAAGCGAAGCAGAGACTCTTTCAACCGTTCACGCAGGCAGACGGATCGACCACGCGCAAGTACGGCGGGACAGGTCTCGGGCTGACCATATCGAAACAGCTGGTTGAAATGATGGAGGGTGAGATCGGATTGGATAGCGAATTGGGAAAAGGGAGTACATTCTGGTTCATCCTCCCGTTTGAAAAGCAGCTTCAATCCGAACACCCGATAGAAAAAGTCGAAAGTCTCACCTCGCTTCGCGTATTGATCGTTGACGACAACGCTACGAACGTGCTTGCGATCAAACACCGCCTTGCGTCGTGGGGTATCTCTGCCGATGAAGCTCAATCCGGCATACGCGCACTTGAAATGGTTGAACAGTCGGCACGGAACAGCACTGCGTACAATCTTATTATTCTTGATATGCAAATGCCGGGCATGAACGGACTTGAACTTGCACAAGAGATAAAAAAGGATGCTGCATCGAAGTCAACACGGCTGCTCATGATCTCTTCCATGAAAATTCCCACCCCGGATCTTGACCGTGCAATGATCGACACTTTTCTTTTGAAACCGGTTCGGAAATCTGATTTATATAATGCGATCAACTCGATGTTCCAAACTGCGGAACAGAAAGATCTGCCGGTTTCTGCTCCACTCCACGCAGTGCAATCGCGTCCCGAGCTGCGCATTTTACTTGCGGAAGATAATGTCGTTAATCAAAAAGTAGCAGTTAAAATGCTTGAGAAATTCGGGGTCACTGTAACGGTTGTCCCGAACGGAATTCGGGCATGGGAATCTGTTAACAAAGAACGCTATGATCTGGTTTTTATGGATGTACAAATGCCCGAGATGGACGGTCTTGAGGCAACAAAAAAAATCCGGGAGATTGAAAAAGATTTGCTCCATACGATAATCGTCGCAATGACTGCCAACGCGCTGCAGGGAGATAAAGAACGATGTCTTGCTGCCGGGATGGATGATTATGTAGCAAAACCGATCAAGCAACAAGAACTGCAATACATGATAGAAAAATGGTGCCCCTCCGGTTCGTCGCAGATTGAAGCAACCGACCGTCCGTTCCAGACATCGAACAGCGACATTATCGATTTTTCACGGATCGAAGAAATCCGCGATCTTGGCGGCAACGAGCTGCTTCGGGAATTAGTGCTTGCATACATCGATGATGCCCGAAGTGTCATCAGTGAAATAGAGGAAGCGATCCGCACGAATAACGTACATGATATTCATGGGAGTGCACATCGACTGAAAGGGAGCTCCGGAAATATGGGGATCACAACAGTGTCCGTCGTCGCCGGACAGATTGAGGCATTGGCGAAGGAAAGGAGTACCGCGGGGCTCGACGAAATGTACACCGACCTAAAAATAAGAATTGAATATGCCGAGCAATACTTGCGCAGACAATTCCTTTCGTAGATACTTCAAATACCTGAATCGGTTTACATAGATAAAAAATAATGCCCAATGAATTGATTTATTCGTTGAAAATCGCCAGTTTTATACCGGAACGCTATTCTTCGCATGAAAATATTTAGAGATTGTGTAACGTTACACAGGTCACACTGTGTGATAACACTAACAGTATCATTACTTTCATTCCATTACTTTGGTGCGTCATGAATGTGGTCTTCCCTTCCGTTTTCAGATTACGTGAATGTTTGAAAGGATCAACGATATGAGTCGATTGCTACGCTCTGTAGTACTCATACATATATTTACCATCGGCGCAGTCTTTTCCGGTACTACCGTGTGGGATGCGGGTACAAATCCGCGGATCATTGCCGCCACCGTTACGATAAACAGCGGTGATACATTGATCATCGATCCCGGTGTTGTGGTAAAATTTAATTCCGGTACAGGATTGATTGTTGGAGGAATGATTGTCGCCGACAGTGTTCTTTTCACTTCAAATGTTGTGACGCCGAGTCCCGGAGATTGGAATGGCATTGAATTTCAGAATTCCGCCGATGTCAACTCGATTTTCAACAATAATATAGTGGAATACGGCGGCGCGGGATCCAACGCCGCAAACATTTTTTACAAAACCGGTGCGCCCAATATCAAGATCACCAATTCCCTGATTCGATATAGTTCCAATCACGGAATTAATCCCCGATCTTCTTCACCTCGTATTTACAATACAGCCATTCGACAAAATGCTGGGTACGGAATTTTTGCCGACCTCTCCCTGAATTTTATCGTTGATTCATGTACGATCTCCAACAATACGGTTGGTGGTATTCTCATCGGTGTGAACTCAACAACCTCCATCATACATTCTGCGCTCGATTCAAATGGAACGGGAATTTTTATCAGTAACAGTGCGGCACCGACGATCACGAAAAATTATATCCGCTACAATAACATCGGCATTCAATTTACAGGTGTCGGTGCCACGCAGCCGACAATCTCCGAGGACACGATCGTAAATAACATCACGTGGGGATTTCTCAATACGAGTACAACCACTACAGTGTTGGCGCGACGAAACTATTGGGGAAGCGATACCGGTCCTTTTAATGCAAGCAGCAACCCCACCGGCTTAGGAGACGATGTCAGCAACAGAGTCGATTTTCAACCATGGACAATTCTTACGCCGACATTACCGTATGTTGCAGTGACAACAAATATTGCCAGCAATACGACCTGGTCCAGCGGGGTGTACTGGATCAAGAACGATATTGCGATTAATACCGGGTTTAGACTTACCATTTTGCCGGGCGTAATCGTGAAGCTGGCAATAGGAGCACGATTGACAGTGAACGGATCCATCGATGCAAATGGAACGCCGGACAGTTTGATTGTCTTTACATCCGAAAGGGACGACTCATACGGAGGCGATACGAACGGTGACAGTACGGCAACGTTAGCCGCAAAGGGAAATTGGGATATGGTCTGGCTCAACGCAGCCCAGAACAGCACCAGTGTGTTGAGCAATTGTATTTTTAAATGGGGAGGATCGACCGGTAATGGAAATGTTCGGGTTGACAACGCAACCCCGATCATTGATAGTATCTTCAGTACACAAAGTTCGTATTACGGGTTGTACTTGAACAATGGCGCCAATGTTACGGTCTCAAATTCAACCTTCGGTTCCAATAACAATTATGGCATTTACATACCGAACTCTAACCCCACCATCTATGCGTCAACGATTTCCAGCAACGGATCGTACGGCATTAATGCAACAGGAAACTCTCGGTTTTACGTTCGAAAGACAAAGATAACCGGTAATACGTACGGCATTGTTGCCGATGGGGGAACCTCGAGTGCAACGCTTATTTCGCTGGACAGTTCGAACATTTCGTTCAATACCTCCGGTGGTTTGTACTTATGGTACGGTACCGGTCCACAAACAATTGCATATAATCGTATTGAGGGTAATGGCGGCGGGTACGGTATATGGTGTTTTAATGTGAATGACATTGTGACTATTGATAGTAATATCATCCTCAATCATGGCGCAGAAGGTATTATAACTTCACGAGCATCGATCATAAACAATCTCATCAAGGGAAACAGTTACCCGATCTCATTGATCGGTAGAGTCAACAGCACCTACAGCGGGAATACAATCGACAGTAATCTATATAATAATGCTTTGGGACTCCGGGCGAACCGTATCCAGGAAAGTCTGCGGGACACTCTCAGCACGGTGTTTCCTGCAGGAATAACTTCAAAGACGTATGTTCTGATCGACATTGGTTCATCCGTTGTGGTGGATAACGGGACGACATTGGTCATTCAACCGGGCGTCGTCATTAAAATGAATCCGACAATGTACTTTCGAGTTGATGGTACACTGATCGCCGATGGGACACCGTCGGATCCGATCGTGTTTACTTCGTACAGGGACGCATCGTACGGCGGTAAGACCAATCTTCTTTCTGATATTACACTCCCCGCTCCGAATGACTGGAGATATGTTCGTCTCTATACCAATACATCCAACGGAA
This sequence comes from Ignavibacteriales bacterium, assembly GCA_016182545.1. Taxonomy (GTDB): domain Bacteria; phylum Bacteroidota; class Ignavibacteria; order UBA10030; family UBA8401; genus SpSt-333. The sequence continues at coordinate 7,537 of JACPGG010000127.1, read as the reverse complement.
CAATTTTTGACAATTGTATTTTTAAATATGGCGGACAGGATGGTGTCGGCAATTTATACATGAGCAATGATGTTGTTCTTGCGAATCCTATCACAAATACCATCTTCCGCAAATCGAGTTCAGTAGGAATTTATATCAGCGACTGTCAGGTAACATTTGACAATGTAACGCTCGACAGCAATGCAAGCCATGGAATGTATGTTGTTGGAAACAGACCTTCGGATGTGACGATACGGAATAGTTACATTCAGGATAACAATAATACAGGATTACAAGCGGTCAATAATTCTGCATTCCGAGAAGTTTCCAATTGTTTTATCCGGAGGAATAATGGCTGGGGTATCGGTACCTCCAGCGGTACTCTCGATCAAGTCTATCAAGGCAACACAATTAATAATAATACATCCGGGGGTATTTATACGAATAGCCCCCCCGTTCTCGCCGGAAATCTCCGGTTTGTCGGCAACACCATTACCGATCATCCTACCGGTGATGGTATTCTCAGCAGCCGTGCAACATTTATCGACAATACAATCAAACGAAACAGATATCCGCTTGCGGTGTGGAGACGTACCGGAAATATTTATACCGACCCGAGCGGTGTTGACGGGAATATCATCTCTGATAATGTGTACAATGCTATTGCTATTTGGGACGCCGATATTTCCGATACTCTCAAAGCAACGTTTCCCGATTCGATCACTTCAAAAACATATGTTGCCATTTATGATTTTGAAGTTGCTGCCGGGACTACACTGGTAATCGAACCCGGAGTGATCGTGAAGTTCCAACAGATCCCGGCAAACAATTGGCAGCAGTTCAATGTGTACGGAACGCTGATAGCAAATGGTACGCAGGCAAATCCGATTGTTTTCACGTCGTGGAGAGATGCCACGGTAGGAGGAAAGACCACGTCGTTGACCGATACTATTCCGCCAGCACCGGGGGATTGGAACTACATCGCGTTCCGCAACGGCAGCGGTGCATCGGTTGTCCGGCATTGCCAATTTAAATATGGCGGACGGGACGGGCAGCAAACAGTGTACTTTGAAACAAACGTGGGGGGCGTGGTTTTTTCGAACAATCTCGTGAGACGGTCTTCTTCAGCGGGTATCTATGTATATAATACCGCCGTCATCATCGATAGTACGACTGTGGATAGTTGTGCTACAACCGGTATTCGCGTTACCACCAATGCTGCCAATAATGTTACTCTGCTGAATTCAAAGATATTGAAAAACAATAACTACGGCATTTGGGTTCAAAATCCTGCAAAACTTTCCGTCATGTCAAATTGCAACATTTCATACAATACGTACACCGGCGTCTATGTAGAAAATAATTCTGTTGCTCTTTCCATCTTGAACAATACAATAAGTAACAATGGTGATCATGGATTGTATATTGTAGCGCGAAACGATGCGATAGATACATTGCTCATGATCGCCGGCAACAACGTACGTAATAACGGACTCGCCGGAATTTTTTCGTCGCGGGCATATATCGTTGATGACTCTATTTCCGGTAATCGTTATCCCATCGGAGTCACCGGACAACTATCTCTTACCGGCACCGGTACATCGATCGGCAATGTGTACCAGAATAATATCATCACAGGAAATACATATAACAATATCTTGCTGACGCAGGAAAATGTCTTTGGTGAACTGGGGGCGTCTATGCCGCCGAATTATTCGAAGGTCATCGCTGTACGGGGAGATCTCAATATCTCTTCCGGTACAACCCTTCACATCGCACCCGGAAGTATCATCAAATTCCCCAAAGAGTACGGAAGCGGATATATCCAGGTGAACGGCACATTGCTTTCCGAAGGGACAACAAACAACAAGATCGTATTTACGTCATGGAAAGATGACACATATGGCGGCGACACCAACCTTGACACTTCTCTCACTCTTCCGGTGCCGGGCGATTGGAACAGGATCCAACTTTCGGGAGCGACCACCAATGCTTCGCACTTTATGCATACGATCGTGCGGTACGGCGACGTGTCGGGATTTGGGTCGCTCGATTTTGATCAAACGACCGCTGCAATAGAATCTTGTTTTGTGTCGTACGCAAAATTTTGGGGAATGCAGCTGACCAATTCTTCTTCACGGATCACCGGCAGTGAAATTCATCATAACGAGAGCGGATTATTTATCAACGGCTCCACTGTCCCTTCGGTGAGCCAGAATAATATTTATTTGAACACAACCTACGGCTTGTATTCATCTTCAACAGGTACTACAACCGATGCGGATAGCAATTATTGGGGGAGCAATCTCGGACCATTTGTCAATCAGGGAAGTGATCAAAACCCCACCGGTACCGGGGATAGGATCTATATTTCCGGAACGGGTGAAGTTGATTATCGTCCGTTTTTCTTCTCCCGTTCAGGAATTTTACCGGGCGATGTCAGCGGGAACGGACTCATTACGGCGTTTGACGGATCATTGATACTCAGACACATCGTCGGCGCTGATTCTTTAAACTCTGTACAGCAGATCGCCGCCAATGTCAGCGGCGATTCGACCATCAGCGCACTTGATGCGTCGTACATTTTACGGTACGTGGTCGGATTGATCTCGGGATTCCCCGGACTTGGCAAACAATCCTTGACTGCCGATGCTCTCTCTGCATTCTCGTTCACGATCGAAAAATCGCAATTGCCCAACCAGTTTGACCTGATCGTTCACCTGAACAAACCGGTGAATGTGTACGGAGTGCTGTTCAGTCTCGGATTTGATACATCGCTCGTTCAGGCTGTTGGAATGAAACGCGGAGAAGCATCCGACAGTATGTCGATTGCACATCATTTCCCGAAGGGAAAAGCGAACGTAGCGCTTGCAGGACTGTATCCGTTGAACACTGCGGGGGATATTGCACGGTTCACATTCAAACTGCTCGATCCTGCCCGTGCAAAGGAAACGATCCTGTTCACCGTGAAGAAATTTATACTCAACGAGGAGGATGTCACCTCAGATGTCGGAAGCATCGTGTTGAACGTGAAGGATGTCGCCGATATCCCCACCACATTCGGTCTCGACCAGAATTATCCCAACCCGTTCAACCCGACCACCACGATCAGGTATCAGGTGCCGTCGGTCAGCAGGGTGATGATCAACATCTATAATATGCTCGGACAGAAAGTGCACACGCTCGTGAACGACATGCAGGCACCCGGCTATTATATGTTGCAATGGAACGGCACGGATGACCACGGACGCTCTCTCGCGAGCGGTGTCTATATTTACAGGATTGAGGCGGTGTCATCGGCGAATCAAAAATTCGTATCGACGAAAAAGATGCTCTTCGTAAAATAACAGGCGCGAAAGCCGAGTGTGAACAAAAGAATTTCAACATACATCGCTTTCGTGCTGACCGCTCTCTGCAGCACGGCGGTTGCACAGATCGACACACTTCACCTCTCCCTTCCCGATTCATTCGGAAAGCGGGGCACGACGTACGCATATCCTGTTTTCTCGCTCGACTCGCTCACAACGCTTGATTCGATTTACTCCGGTGAATTTACGATACAACAGAATGGACCGGTTGTCGTTGATGTGTTGAATGTGGATACTGTCGGCACGATCCTCTCGGGTGTTTCGAGCGTCTATTTCAACAGTGTCAACAAAAAAATCGTGTTCGCTCATACCCAGCCGATCACCGGCAATGGTGTATTATTCTACCTGCTAGTACAATTTAGAGCAGATGCTTCCGGTACAAAGTCTGTTACACTGATAAATAATCTGTTGAACGAGGGACAACCGTGGGATCCGAAGGTCGTTGTCGATCCGGGTTCTTTCCGTCCGATGGACATATTTATCAATCCGAAAAATCCTCCGCAAGACAGGGTTGTCGGGGATACGATAGTATTCTCGGTGACGGGAGATGTGACACTGCCGGTAACGTGGGGTGTTTCCGATACCGCTGTGGCAACCATCGATTCGACAGGACTGCTGATCGGGAAAAATGTCGGACAAACAACTGTGAGCGTTACTGATGCTCAAGGATTGACGGACCAATCTGCCGTCCTTCCCGTTCATCCTCCTTCGTTACGGAGCTTGACTGTGACAGCTCCCGATACGTCGATCATGCAGAATCTTGTATTCGATTTACCGATCCGGGTTTCCGATGTTTCCTCATTGGGAATCATCTCGGCACAATTTTCTCTCGATTTCAATCAATCAATTTTAAAACCTCTTGCGGTGATCAACGCGGGGACGTTGACGCAAACATGGTCGCTCCCGGTGGTGAATTATGGAAACGGTACAATTCAAGTGGCACTTGCCGGTGCCGATACGCTGACGGGAAGCGGCACGCTTGTCTACGTGAGATTCAAAGTTGCGCGATTTGCATCGTTCGGTACTTTTCTCAATCTGTCGGGGGTATTGTTTAATGAAAATTTGAATGCGACGATCGACAACGGATTTTTCAGCCCTCTTCCGGGTCCCGCCATAACAATTCAGAATTTTCCGTTCGGCATTATCCAAAACGAGACCGTCCAACTCTTTGCAAACGGCGGAACGGCGCCGTACAGATGGTTCATCGGGACGGATACATCCGTTGCAACGATCGATTCCGTTTCCGGCTTGCTGAAGACGAAAACAAGCGGCTTCATGAAAGTGACGGCGATCGATGCGAACGGGTTCGACAAGAGCGACAGCACGTATGTCGGTGACGCACGGATTACATTTCCCGATACGAGTTTCGTCTATTCGGATTCGATCGATGTTCCTGTGACGGTCAGCGATCTTACCGGCCTTTCCGTTCTTTCCGGTGAAATGAAATTCATGTATGATTCGACGAAATTGCGATTGGCTCGCGTTGAAAAAGCCGGCACAATGATTTCGTCGATGCTGCTGGAGTGGCGTGATTCATCGGGAATTGTCAGCACGGCGTTTTCCGGATCGACCGCGTTAAGCGGGAGCGGCGTACTGTTGAAATTGCGGTTCACATCTGCCGGACCGGGCGCCGTCGGGTTTAACCAACTGTTGATGGCTAATCAGGTATACTTCAACGAGCAAGGTCCGGCATTCCGAGTTGTTGCGCAAAAGGCAGGGAAGATCGTTGTATTGACGAAGCCGAATACACCCCCCGTTTTTACCAACAAGCTGCGCGACACAACGATCACTGAGAATCAATCGTTCACATTCCAATTACAAGCTACGGACGCGGAGGGCGACTCGTTGATCTTCGGTCTCTTCAATGTGCCGCCCGGTATGGCATTCAATCCCAAATCGGGATTGATCAATTGGACACCCGGTTTCACACAGGCAGGGACCTACAAGATCAATTATGATGTCGGTGATTATCAATTCAACGGCGTCACGAAAGACAGCGCGGTTATCACCGTTCTTGACGGGAACAGGCAGCCCATCTTTTCGCGGTTCATGAAGGACACTATGATCAACGAGGATCAGCTCTTATCGTTCGATATTGATGCCACTGATCCCGATGGTGATATCGTCCGTTATTATATCGGCAATATTCAACCGGGGATGAATATCGACACGGTTACGGGAATGTTCTCATGGAAACCGGCATTCACGCAAGCGGGCACATACAACATTACGCAGATCATCAATGACGGCAAAGGGGGGTTCGCAAATCAACCGTTTGTGCTGACCGTGAAGGATGTGGACAGGCTCCCGCTCTTTACCAAGTCATTGCCCGACACATCGATCCTCGCGGGACAAACGATCCAGTATATATATCAAGCGGTCGATCCGGACGGGACACCAGTGAATTTCTCGTTGAACGATTTTCCGCCGGGAGCAACCATCACGCAGGCAGGACTTTTTTCGTGGACGCCGCAACAAAATCAATCCGGTACATTCCGGATTGTTGTTGCTGCCGGGAATGCGGCATCAATTGTGCGCGATACGGCATTCATCACGGTGAGTCAAACGAATCAACTACCGGTCTTTGTTAACGTCTTTGTAGATACGACAATTGCTGAAAATCAAACACTGACATTCACATATCAGGCTTCCGATCCGGACAACGATACGCTGGTCTGGGCATTTCAGTCAACGCCTCCTTCAGGAATGACTATTAGTGCCGGAGGATTGCTGACATGGACCCCGTCGTTCACGCAGGCAGGTTCGTATCAGATTATTGTGAAGGTCAGCGACAAGTCATTTTCAGTTACCGATACGGCTCTCATTACGGTCACCAATACGAATCTGCCGCCGAATTTCACAACGGTACTTCCCGACACTACGATTTATGCAGACAGCCTCTTTTTATTCTCATACAAGGGAATTGATCCGGACGGCGATTCAGTTTCGTTTGCCCTCCTGAAATTTCCGGCAGGTGCGATCATCACTGCGAAGGGTATCCTGTCGTGGATACCGACGCAGGTAAAGAGCGATACATTCATTGTTTCGATCTCCGATGGCTCCCTGACCGCTGTCGATACTGCGATTGTGACCGTTACAGGATTCCCGAAACTACAGACCGCAATCTTCGAATTGGACTTCGGCACGACGATCTTCGGTTCGCTCCCCAAGAAGGCGATCACGATAAAAAATATTGGCGTTGTGCCGTTGATATTGAACAGAGTGCAAGGACTTCCCGGAGAGAATAATTTCACGACCGATACGCCTTCACAAGTGACAGTGAATGTACAGGAAGAGAAAATTCTTTCGTTCACATACACACCAGAGAATATCGGCGCGCACATCGGCGGTATGGCATTCCAGACGAACGATCCGAAACAGCAGATACTCGGTATCCTGTTGAAAGGAATTTCCATCTCGAAGTCGACATTGAAGAAGAAAATATTGGTGGATGTCGCACATAATTCTACGATACCGCTTCGTGATTCGATCGGCGGTATGACGCAGCTCTTTTCGGCGCTGAAGAGCAGCGGTTTTGCCATCTCATTTGCAGAGACAACATTGGCGCCGACGGGATTTGACGCCGTGGTCATCGCTGCGCCGCAAAAAGATTTCTCTTCTACAGAACGGACCGCACTGCATCAATTTATTTCGAATGGCGGTCTGGTCGTGATGATGGGAAATGAGAGAGTTGATTCAACAAGCAATTCCGTGTTGAATGGCCTGCTGCAGGATACATCATGGGTAACGGGGCTTTCAATGGGGAACAATCTGGTAACGGATTCAACAAACAATTATTTCCAGAATCCTCAATTCCCGATTATTTCTCAATTTGCCGATACCGCTCATCCGTATGTGCGATCCATTGATACGGTTGTGTTCTTCGGAGCATCCTCCGTGATAGCAACGGGGAACGGAATTCCGTTCGCGCGGTTTATGAATCCTTCGGTTGCTGTTGGCGGTGGATCAACAGAGGCGGCGATCGGGTTTTCGGAGATCGGCAAGGGAAAACTTCTTGTCTTCGGCGATGCGACAACGTGGCTGAACGGATTCTCCGCACAGGGATCGTTCAACATCGACGCCCAGGACAATCTTGCATTCGCACTCAATATTTTCAGTGTCACGGAAGATTACGAAGTGAAACTGCCTTCTGCCACACCGAATGAGCGCTATCAATTGGTCAGCATACC
>JACPGG010000007.1:86336-124982 GCA_016182545.1 Ignavibacteriales bacterium | reverse complement strand
AAATTACTCCTTTTATTTTCGGTCATCGGCATCGGCTACCTGCTCGGGCAGATAAAAATGTATGGCTTCTCGCTCGGTGTGGCGGCGGTGCTCTTTGTCGGCATTGGGTTCGGCGCGTTAGATAAACAATTAGCGTTGCCGGAAGAGATCTATGTCGTCGGGCTCGTCCTCTTCGTCTATTCGGTCGGGCTGCAATCGGGACCGAGCTTCTTCTCATCGTTCAACCGGGCGAGCGTCCGTTCGAATCTGTTCGTCATCGGGGTACTCGCCGTCTCCGCACTGACGACCGCGCTCTTTTCGTACATCTTTTCCATCGCCGCACCGCATGCAGCAGGACTTTTTTGCGGCGCGCTGACCAACACTCCCGCACTCGCCGCATCGGTGGAAGCGGTAAAGTCGTTCACTGCCGATCACCCGCAGGAACTGCGGGATGCACTGGTGAATGCGCCCGTCATTACATATGGATTAACGTACCCGTTCGGCGTGCTCGGCGTGATCCTGTTCTTCTTTATCTTCGCACGATTCTACAAAATTGATTTCGCGAAAGAAGAATCGGACCGGATGAAAGAATCAGGCGTCGGTTCGATTCAGGTGCATACATTCCGCGTCACAAATCCTGCTATCGTCGGCAAATCAGCGATCGATGTACTCAAACTGATTGTGCAGCGGCGATTCGTGCTGACACGCTACAAACGCGGGAACGAGATGAACATCATTCTTCCCGAAACACAATTTCAAAAGGACGATCTGCTTGTTGCCGTCGGCACGCCGGACGAACTGGAACGGGCACGCGTCTTCATCGGCGAGCTTTCGGATGAACAGATCTCGCTCGACCATGCAGGATTCGAATACAGGCGGATGTTCGTCTCCAGTGAAGAGACAGTCGGCAAACAGATCAGCGCATTGCATCTCGAAAAAGAATTCGGCGCCACCATCACCCGTATCCGCCGCGGCGATGTCGATTTTGTTCCGTCGCCGGACACCGTGCTCGAACTGGGCGACCGCGTGCGTGTCGTGTCGCGCCACGAGAACATCCAACGTGTCACAAAATTTTTCGGCGACTCGATGAAGTCTATCTCCGAAACCGATTTTCTTTCCATCTCGCTCGGTATCGTCATCGGCGTCTTCGTCGGAATGATACCGATACCGCTGCCGAATGGCTCCACATTTAAATTGGGATTCGCCGGCGGTCCTCTTGTTGTGTCGCTCATTCTCGGAAGATTGCAGCGTACCGGTTCGGTCACGTGGACGATGCCGTTCAATGCAAATCTGGTGCTGCGGCAGATCGGTCTGGTCTTTTTTCTTGCTGGGATCGGAACAAAAGCGGGGGATGGATTCGGGGCGACGTTCCGCACGGGAGGATTCGAATATATTGCAGCGGGCGCTCTCATTACAACTGTTGCATCGCTGTTGACAATTGTTCTCGGTTATAAGTATCTTAACCTTCCAATGTCCGCAGTCATGGGGATGATGAGCGGGCTTGCAACGCAGCCCGCATGCTTGGCATACGCCAACCAAACGGCAAAGAACGATCAGCCGAACATCAATTACGCAATGGTCTACCCTGCATCGATGATCACGAAGATTATCCTCGCGCAGGTATTGGTGACGGCGTTGTGGAGATGAAGTGTTAAAAGACAGATTTCAAATAAATATCAAACAACAATATTCGAAGCAAGAAGCCGGTGTCTTGAATATTGTATTTGATTCTTGAAATATATTTGTATTTTGGAATTTGACAGTCGATATTTTTTTTCAAGGAGGATATGAAACGATATAGTATCATCATAGCGCTGCTGTTCTCTTCCGCACTCCGCGCGCAGAATCCGTACGATTTGTATTCCCTTTCGCAGCAGAAACTCGCTGAACACGACATCCCGGGATTCCTGCAATACGCCGAACAAGCCCACTCGTTTGCACCGTTCGATCTTTGGCTGACTGCCAACCTTGCAAAAGCGTACGCGATGAACGGGAATAAGAGAAAGTGCATTGAAATTCTCGACGACCTGTCGGTGATCGGATTCGACTTCAAGATCGAGCGCGACAGCGGGTTTGCAAATCTGTGGAAACACTCGCTGGTAAAAGAAATTTCCGCACGCGCAAAACGGAATTCGTCTGTACAAACGAGCGGCGTGGCGTTCACGGTTCCTGAAAAGGATCTGATCCCCGAAGGGATCGCACACGATCCGCGCAGAAATGTTTTCTATCTCAGCAGTATTTATAAACGGAAAGTTGTCGCCCTTCTTCCGGATGGCTCTACGTTCGATTTTATCCCCGAAGCGGGTGACGGAGTTCTAAGTACGCTGGGAATGAAAGTGGATGCGGCGCGAAACCATCTCTGGGTCTTGAGTACGATGCAATCAGGAAAGGCGAGGAAAAGCGAACCGGGGGAAGCGGGAAAGTCTTTCATTCATCAATATGATCTGGCAACAAAACAATTGATGACTGTTTATTCGCTTGAAGATACGCTCAAACATCTCTTCAACGATCTTACCATCCTGTTGAACGGCGACGTGTTTCTGACCGACAGTGAAGAAGGAGCTGTATATAAGATCGATATAAAGAATAGAATGCTGCAACGTTGGCATAAGAGTGAAATGATGTATTTCCCGAACGGCATTACGCTCTCGCCGGACCAACAGTACCTTTTTGTTGCTCACTGGGTCGGCATCAGCAGGATCTCTCTTGCTGATACGAAGGAAGTAATGCTTACCACGAAAGCAAAAACAACGTTAACGGGAATTGACGGGATATATTTTTACGACAACAGTTTGATTGCAGTGCAGAACGGTGCCGGTCCCCAATCGCGCATCATGAAGTTTGAATTAAACAAAGAATTCGATACTGTGACAAAAGCGACCATACTGGAATCAGACCACCCGAATCATAACGTACCCACAACCGGCGTCATCGTCGGCGGAGATTTTTATTACATCGCCAACAGTCAACTGCAAAGTTTTACACCGGACGGAAAGATTTTCCCGGACGAACGGCTTGAACCAACGTACATATTAAAACTTCCCCTGACAGACTAACGTTTCAAGATCCCCAGAAATTCCACCCACGGTCCGGTGTGCTCTTTGTATTGCACAGCCATCACCTGTGCGATCTGCCAGATGTGATTCAGATCGTGTGCGACCCACGTTGCTAGTAACTGTTGAAGCGTTACCGTCCCGAATGTTGGATGAGCACCGGTCCTTTTCAGCATCTCATCGGTGATCTGTGCTGAACGGAAGATCTCAATATTCTTTTCTCGCAATGAGGCGAATTCATCCAACAACCGTGTCAACGTTTTCCCCTTGCTTTCTGTAAACTGTGCGAATCTGTCGAACGGCTCAAATGTTTTATTTCCAGCGTTGCTTAAGATGATCTGCATCCTCGGTATCCAATCGGTTTTTTCGCCATGAATATAATGCCCGACGATGTCGTACGGCGACCAGGTTTCTCCCCCTTCGTTGTGCATCGTCCAGTCGTTCGGCAGATCCTGAAGCAATGAACGGAGAACAGAGGGGGTACGTTCAAGGATTGCAATAGATTTTGATATGGAAAATTCAATCATGGATATTCCGTCACCAAATGTTCGATAAGAAAAGGAAAACCCCGCATATAGCGGGGTCTCCGTAGAAAAGAATTTCTGTGAGACTACTGATTATCCACCGTTGCTTCAATCACAGATTGGATCGACGTCGACACCTTTGAGAGAAAATCGTATCCCGTTGCCGCTTCGACGGCATCGATGCTGACGCGGAATGTTTTCCAGTCGGCAGTGCGGCTGATCTGATTGTTATCGTTCGTCATATCCACGGCGATCACACGCGTTGATGTCGATACGCGACTGAGATCGTTGGATCCTTCCGGAAGCACCACGACTACTTTCCAGGTGCGCGCAGGTATGTTCACATGACCGGCATCTATCGTACCCATAGAACCGTACCCACCGGAGTAAATGTAGAGTTCGTTTCCAGCTGTGACGAGCGTGCGCAGATAATTCTCCATGCTTGCCCACGGTCCCTGATTGTTGTTCGGCGCCTGTGGTATCATGTTCGTCATGAGGAATGTCGATGAGTTATCCGCAACACTCGCCGTACGATCTGCGGAGGGGCACATATGTCCGCGATCGTATCCGCTGCCGCTGTAACTGGTCGAACCGACCTGATACCAGCCGGCAGGCAATGTATTATCAGCACGGAAATCATCCTGTCGCGGCGTGCTGCCGAGCCACGATGCGTTCAAATGCCATGCGACCCAGTTCGCCGTCCCTTTGTCGCGATGGTACGAAAGAACGTACTGCGGTTTTTCCATCAGATAATTCGTTGGGAAATTGATATCGGCTGTCGCAACACTTGGATTTCCCATCGTTGTATGAACACTTGTCGATATTGTTGTGTCGCCGCCGCCACCCGTAGTTGTTATATCGGCATTCAGGGTATAAACTGCTGTAGTACTAGAACCGGATACCGAGAGCACTTCAACGTAATATGTTCCCGCAACCGTGGAATTGTAAGAAATGTTTTCGGAAAGACCCACACCATTAGTCGAACTTGCAACCGTAGTGCCGGCGGAATTCAATAAATAAAGATCATAGTTGACACCCGAAGGAACAATCATTCCCAACTCGATCGTTTGGGTTGACGTTGCAGAAAGCGAGAAGAAATCGAGATCGGTTGTGGTGCTGATAAGACCCGTCTGTGTAGACGGAACCGATGCCATCGCATTTGCCGATGATGTTGTATTATTTGGTTCAACTTCCGTCACGCTGGGAGAACCGGCATAATCGGCGATGAGAAAATCGTCGAAGTTCACCCTGCTTGCCGTGCCGTCTGTTTTTCGGATCTCGAATCGGATTGTTCCCGCAATATTCACTGTAAACGTGGCTGTCGACAATGTTGTGGAAGAAGTTGTTACGGAACTTCCTGTTTGTGTCCACGTAGTACCGCTGTTTGTGGAATACCATAAACTCCACACACTGTTTGCATCGGTCCCGTATTTAGCATGCATCACGGAAACAGTACTAGCCCCATTGGTGCGATTGAACTTCATCGTTACTTTCCCGCTGTTGCGGACACGCGCGCTTTTTGTACCATTCTTTCTGTCGCTCGTGGAAGTACCGATGAGAGCATCGTTAAAATTCCATATCCCTGTACTCAACGTAACATCGGCAGCAGTGTATGAGGTTTTTGTCCCGGCTTCGAATGTTTCGGTACCTGTTGTTCCACCACCAGACCCGGCATAATCATTAATGACAAAGTCGTCGAAGTTCACACGGTTCGCGCTGCCGTCTGTTTTTCTGATCTCGAATCGAATCGTTCCGGTAACATTCACCGTGAATGATGCTGTTGCCAATGTTGTGGACGATGTCGTAACGGTCGCACCGGTCTGCGTCCACGTACTGCCGCTGTTGGTGGAGTACCACAGCTGCCACGTACTGTTCGCATCGGTACCGTACTTTGCATGTTTTACCGTGACGACTCCCGCACCATCGGTACGATTGAACTTCATCGTTACTTTTCCGCTGTTGCGCGTGCGGACGCTCTTTGCACCGTTCTTCGGGTCGCTGGACGATGTGCCGATCAGAGCATCATTTAAATTCCAAACACCGGAACCCAATGTAACATCAGCAGCGGCGTAAGAAGTTTTTGTGCCTGATTCAAAATCTTCAGAGACAGTGACTTTTTTCAGCGAGAGAAGTTGATCGGAGGTCGTTGAATGCTGCGCGGATTGCGGTGTTTCAGTTGGGATATCTTGACACGATGGAATGAAGAGTAACAGTACTGCCGCCATCAACGGCAGGAACAACCGGAGGAAAGACTTCATGAGTGTCTCCTTTAAGGTTATTGTTTAGGTGGACTGCTGCAAATATATGTCTTTTAAAAGGCTTTGGAAAGGAAAATGTGCAGGATAACGATTATTTTAATCTGTGTCGATCCTCTGCTCGATTACTTTTTCGATGGAGTCGGGGATCTTAGAAAAGAAATTAAATCCTGATTTCGATTCTATGAAATCGATGCTGACGCGGAATGCTTTCCAATCATCGTTCTTGCTGATGGAAGAATTGTTGTTCGGCATATCGACGGCGATGGTCCGCGTTGCGGTTGTCACTCTCTGTACATCACCGTCTCCTGCATTGAGAATAAGGATCACTTTCCAAGTTCGCTCCGGAATATTCACACGACCGCTGTCGAGAAATCCCTGCGAGCCGTAACCGCCGCAGTAGATGTACAATTCTTTTCCCTGCTTCACCAACTCGCGGCAGTAAATCTCGAGATCTGCCCACGGTCCCTGATTGTTATTCGGCGCTTGCGGGATCATATTCGTCATGAGGAATGTCATCGAGTTATCGTACTGTGTGTTCGTCCTGTCTCCCGACGGACACATATGCCCGCGGTCGTATCCGCTGCGGCGGTAACTTTTGTCGTGTACCCAATACCATTTCTCCGGCAGCGTGCTATCGGCACGGAAATCGTTGCTTCTCTTTATCTCTCCAAGCCATGTGCTGTCCAGATGCCACGCCACCCAATTGGGAATACCGTTGAAACGATGATACGACAGCACATACTGCTTTTTCACCATCAGATAATTTGTCGGTTTTGAAGTTTTATTTATTGCTTTGCTCGGATTGCCGAAGAGAAGATGCTCGGCACGATAGGCGGAATCATTCTGCGCAAAGGAAAATGAAAAAAGAAGTAAGAAGGAAAATATTTTTTTCATATAGAAAATATTTTGGAAGTACAATCCACAACGTAAGTCGTGGGCTGTCAAAAATAGTTTATCTATAAAACCGTTTTCACCGATTTTATACACAGCAATGTTAAATCAATCCCGAACCAAGCGCCAGTGCAATGCCGAGCAGCAACCCGGCAACTATTTTTTGTACAAGAGCAAGAGTTACTTTCTTCAGCAATCTATTCCCGGCGTATGCACCGCCGAATGCAGAAACAACTGCTGCAGCGACGATCTCCCAATGCTGCATAGCATTGGATGCAAGGAACTGAGTCGAGTAGAGAGATAACCGCGTGATATCGACGAAGCAGGCGATGACAATTCCCGTTGCAAGGAATTGCTCTTTCCCCAATTCGTACCGAATTAAAAAAGCCGACCGCAGCGCACCCTGATGTCCCGATAATCCGCCGAAGAAACCGCTCAGCAGACCGCCTGCAGGGAGAGATTTTTTCGATGGTTGAAACGATTGTAGTTTCGGAAACATTTCTGCAAACGCGAAGTAGATCATCAAAACAGCAATGATCAATTTGAGCGGTGCGATGAAATGGATTATGCCGAATATTTCATACTGTGCGATCGGCTCAAATACAGTCAAAGACAAGAGCAGTTTTGCCCCGAAGAACGCGCCGAGCACCGATGGCACGCCGAATTGCAGCACAACGCTCCACTGCGCATGTTTTCCGAGTAATCCCAGTTTGAAAATATTGTTGAAGAAATGGACCACGCCGGTTAAAGCGACGGCGATCTCGATGGGAAAAATGAGTGCAAAGACCGGCGTCAACATTGTTCCCAATCCGAATCCCGAGAACAATGTGATGATGGAAGCCACCCCGGCGGCAATGATGATGATGACAATATTCATGGTCAGGAATACTCCGTATCAACGTACACAAAACATCCGGCGTTTTCAGAGTGATCTTCGACCATTGCATTCCATGAAACGGAACGAATGAGCCAGAGGATCAGAAAGTCTCCGATGGCGGCAAATGTAAAAAGAACGCCGACGATAAGCAGCCATCCGTTTCCACCGGCAAGCGAAATGGCGAACGGAAGAAACCCGAGCAGCACAGCCGGCATGATCGTCCCTATAAAATATGCGCTCTTCGGTATCGGAACGGTGCAGTGCGCATACGGCGTGAACGATTTTATCTGAAAGCCGAACTTCATTTTCTTGAACGGCAGCCGGGCGGCAAGCATCCAGGAAACGCCGTGGATCGCTTCATGCAGAACAATACCGGTCATGAACACCGGGAAGAAATACCATGGGAGAAGAATATCACTCGCCTCTGTGACAGGATCGAAACCCCAAAGAGAAACAAAGACAAAAAACTCAGTAACGGCAAAAATTCCAAACGGGAGCGATGCCGTTTGCGCTTTCAGCATGGGGATGGAGCGATCGATCTTATGCAGATTTTTTTCTTGATCTTGCAATCGTTGCACGTCTAATCATCTAAAAATCTAACATCTGTATTTACACCTTCACAAACCATTTCTTCTTATACATCACCCATACGATCAGATACATCACGCTGATCCATGTGATCGCGTACAGCAACGAAGAATTCAACGGGGAGGCAATCGGTACGAAGACCGATTGATATATAAGCGCACCGAGCGATTTCTGCGTGCCGTCTTCCATTGTCAATTTGATCAACCCGAGCGAACGTGCCACGACGCCGGAGAGCACGAAGACGAAGATCGCGTTCATGCCGTAGACGACGAACGGATGCGCCCACTTCTTGATCCCCTTTGCATCGATCAGGAAATAGAAGATGCCGAAGATGCAGAGCGCCCATCCCGCCATAAAAACGGAATACGACACTGTCCACAAACTTTTATTGATCGGCATCCACATATCAAGAGCGGCGCCGAGCAACAGAAATCCCGCGCCGAAGACGAACATCCACACGGACTTTTCGGTCTTGCTGTGTTCCGATGTTCTTAGATAATCTCCGGTGATCGCACCGAACAGTGTTGTTGCAATCGCAGGGATCGTGCTGATGATCCCTTCCGGATCCCATGTTTTGCTCACGCTCCACATATGTCCGGTTAAAAATATCGAATCGATGTACGCTGCAAAGTTCTTTCCTTTCTCAAACAGTCCCGCACCGAATTCGGGAATGGGGATGTAGAACATCATCAGCCAATACGAAACAAACAGCACGCCGATCGCGATGATCTGTCCCCGCATGCTTGTATAGAGATAAATGAGCGACCCGATAAAGTAACAGACCGCGATTCGTTGCAGTACTCCCGGGATTCGTATCGTTTCAAAACTGAAATTATGATTCCACAGTAATCCAAACGGGAATCCAGCAAGAAAAAGTCCGAGAGCAAAGATAATCGCCGAGCGTCTCAATACGTTGAGGAGAAGTTTTTCTTTCGAATCCCCTTTCGTTTTTCTTACGGCGAATGAAAATGTCATCGCTACCCCGACGATCCAGAGGAAGAACGGAAAGATCCAGTCTGTAAATGTCCACCCGTGCCACGAAGCGTGTGCGAGTTGGGGATAGATATGGCTCCATGAGCCGGGATTGTTGACAAGGATCATTCCTGCGATCGTGAATCCGCGGAATGCGTCGAGGGAGAGAAGTCGTTCGGGTTTCATGTGTGTCCTTTGTTTACCCCTCTCGGCTTCGCCGTTCCTCCCCCTTGAAAAGGGGGAGATGTCCCGACGTAGTCGGGACAGAGGGGGTCAAGAGCTTACTCTACAACAAAAACTCTGTAACCGAATTTCGGCAGCGTAACTTTTGCAACGTTCCTGTACGCCGCTTTTTTTCCGGTAAACGCATTCGTGAACTTCAGCGACGGAAATGCTTTCGGCAGTTCAAGCGTCACGGTCCGTTCGCTGTTTGAAAAATTGAAAAGGGCAAGAATGGTGTTCATCCCATCCGTCCGGATGAATGAATAGACATGCTCCGGTCGATTATTCTTTACGTACTGATAATCGCCCGTTGCAAGCGATGGGTTGCTTCTCCTGATCGTATACACTTTTTTATAGAACTCGGTCCACTCTTTCCCCTTTTTCCAATCGATCTCAAATTTTTCGAACAACCCTAATTTAACGTTGTTGCCGACCTCCTGTCCGTTATATAGCAGCGGAATGCCAGGGAATGTATTTGTGAGAACTGCGGCGAGTTTTACACCTTCTTTTCCGAACTTTTCCACATCCGGCATATCCCACGCGTTCTCATCATGGTTGGAACTGAACCGCATTCGCAGTGAACCTTTCGGATACGCCATCGATTCGCGGATGAGGACGGAATCCATTTCACTTGCGGGCTTTTCACCTTTGAAGATCTGTGCCATCGTGTGGTACGAGTTCCATCCGTACGTTGCGTCAAACGCTTTCAGATGATGCTCGGCGTACATTCCTTCGGAGAGCATGAAGACCGGTTTGATCGAATCGAGCGCGGCACGTGCCTCGTTCCAAAAGTCTGTCGGGACCATTTCCGACACATCGCACCGGAACCCGTCGATGCCGACATCCTGCACCCAGTATTTCATCATTTCGATCATGTACGCGCGAAGATCTTTATTGTCATAATTCAGATCAACGACATCGCTCCAGTCTGCTACCGGCGGAACAAAATTTCCCGATGTATCTTTTGTGAACCATTCGGGATGTTCGTTGATCATCTTGCTGTCCCACGCAGTGTGGTTGGCAACCAGATCAATAACGATCTTGAATCCTAACTCATGTGATTTATTAACGAGCTGTTTGAAATCGTCGAGCGTACCGAATTCCGGATTCACTCCATAATAATCTTGTATCGAGTACGGACTGCCGAGTGTTCCTTTTCTCTTTTCCACGCCGACCGGATGGATCGGCATGATCCAGAGGATGGAGACGCCGAGTTTTTTCAATTCGGGCAATCGCTTTTCTACTCCCGCAAAATTTCCCTCTTTGGAAAAAGCGCGGGTGTACACTTCATAGATAATTCCCGACTTCACCCAATCTTCCGACGAACGCGCTGAATCCTTTGCATACGGTGTCGGTATCTGAGATCGGAGTGAAGAAAAAAGAATAATGGAGAAGATAAATTTTTTCATAAGGACAGAGCGGTTTGTGAATGAATGCCTTTCAAAAGTAGCGAAAGAAAACGGATGAAGCAACGAGAGACAATTGTAAAAAATATCCGGCGAGATGGGAGTAAACTTGCTGTGTAATGTGTTGTCTAATTGTAGTATATTCGTATGAAATTTCTTTTCTGCAGCCAATATAGTTCATCCATGAAGACAATATTTCGCACCATAATTCTTTCCGCTTCCGTCGGCAGCATTCTCTTCGTTTCATCGTGCGGGTCAAAGAGCAGCAATGCGGCGTCGCAGCCCGCACGTCAGGGGGGACCGGTCACGGTGAACGGCGTCATTCTGCAGCCGCAGCCGCTTGATAACATCGTACGTTCATCGGGCACCGTGCTTGCATCGGAATCTGTCGATCTCATTGCAGAAGCGGCGGGACGCATCGAAAAAATTTATTTTACCGAAGGGTCGCACGTGAAGAAGAACGACCTGCTCGTCATGATCAACGACGATGACCTTCGTGCGCAGTTGAAGAAGACCGAACTGCAGATACAACTCGCCGTCGAACAGGAAAAGCGCCAGAAACAATTGTACGATATCAGCGGCATCAGCCAGGAGCAGTACGATATTGCCGTGAATCAGGTGAACACGCTCAAAGCGGACCGCGACAATCTTGCTGCGATGATACGCAAGCGTGAGATCCGCGCACCGTTCGAAGGGCGGATCGGATTGCGGTACGTGAGCGAAGGAGGTTACGTGTCGCAAACGACGCGCATCGCCTCCATGCAGAAGATCGACCTGCTCAAAGTCGATTTTTCGATTCCCGAAAAATACTCCACGCAGGTTGCGGTCGGCGACATCGTGCAGTTCAGCAGTGAAGAGACGAAAATGAAGTTCAGCGGCAAGTTGTACGCCATCGAACCCAAAGTCGACCCGACAACGCGCACGCTGCAGCTGCGCGCCCTTGTGGACAACAAGAATGAAAGGATCCTTCCCGGTTCGTACGTGCAGATCGAACTGCGGTTGAAACAGATCGCGGATGCATTGATGGTTCCGACGCAAGCGGTCATCCCGGTGTTGAAAGGGCAATCTGTCTTTGTGAAAAAGAACGGCGTCGCGGTCTCCGTTCCCGTCAAGACGGGAATCCGTACCGCAGCATCGGTTCAAATTACGGAGGGGCTTTCCGCCGGCGATACGATCATCACAACGGGATTAATGCAGTTGCGCACCGGTGCGCCGGTGATTGTTGCTGTGAAGTGAGACGGTCAATGAATTCGTTCACTATTTGTATCGTGCGTATGCGTCGTCCGAAGAAACGATTGAACATCTGCGTTATCTTTTTGAAACAAAGTCGTTACTGGAAGAAAATGTTTATAAACAATTTGAGAGCAACTTTCACAAACTCAACGGGATGCTGTTCCGTTTCATTCAATCTGTCGAACGAAATTACGATACGCCAAATTATCTCAAAGAACCCGAACCGTAGTATGGCATCGATAACGCTGAGAATTCTCTCAATCCTGAAACCTGAACCATGAAACCCATAAATTTTTGAGCAATAAATGAGTCTCGCTTCCACCAGCATTCGCCGTCCCGTTCTTGCCATCGTCATGTCGTTGATGATCATTCTTTTCGGCGTCATCAGTTTCAACTTCCTCGGCGTGCGCGAATATCCAGCGATCGATCCTCCGTTCATCAACGTGCGGACGAGTTATGCCGGTGCGAATGCCGATGTCATCGAATCGCAGATCACCGAACCGCTGGAAAAAGCGATCAACGGTATCGCCGGTGTGCGCAACATTTCGTCAAGCAGCAGCCAGGGAACCAGCAACATTTCCGTCGAGTTCAATCTCGATGCCGATCTTGAAGCGGCTGCAAACGACGTGCGGGATAAAGTTTCCGGCGCGCAGCGCCAGCTTCCGCAAGACATTGATGCTCCCCCGGTCGTGACAAAGAGCGATGCCAACTCCGATGCGATCATTTCAATGACCGTACAAAGCGACACAAGAAATCATCTTGCCATCAGCGACTATGCCGAAAATGTCATTGCGCAGAATCTTCAGACGATCCCCGGTGTGAGCACAACACAGATCTGGGGAATGAAACGGTACTCGATGCGGATATGGATGGATCCGGGAAAACTGTCGGCGTACGGATTGACGCCGCTCGATATCAGGAATGCGCTCAGCAGAGAGAACGTCGAACTCCCTTCCGGAAAGATCACCGGCAACCAGACCGAACTGATCGTGAATACAAAAGGGAGAATGAAGAGCGTTGAGGAGTTCAATGATCTCATCGTCAAATCCGACGGTACGAATATCGTGCGGGTCAGCGATATCGGCTTTGCAAATCTCGGTCCCGAGAATGAAGAGACCGTGTTGAAGCAGTCCGGCACGCCGATGGTCGCGGTCGCGATTGTGCCGCAGCCCGGCAGCAATTATGTGGAGATCGCGGATGAGTTCTACCGCCGTCTCGAACAGATCAAAAAAGATCTCCCCTCGGACATCAAACTCGATATCGCGCTCGATAATACGCTCTTCATCAAACGATCGATCACCGAAGTGCAGGAGACGATCCTGATCGCCGTGCTGCTCGTTGTCGGCATCATCTATCTCTTCTTCCGCGAATGGATCATCGCATTCCGCCCGCTCATCGATATCCCCGTTTCGCTCATCGGCGCGTTCTTCATTATGTATCTGATGGGATTTTCCATCAACGTACTCACCTTGCTAGCGATCGTACTTGCAACGGGACTTGTCGTCGACGACGGCATCGTTGTGACCGAAAATATTTTCAAGAAAGTGGAACAAGGGATGCCGCCGATGCAAGCGGCATTCGCAGGTTCAAAAGAAATTTTCTTTGCGGTCATTTCTACCTCCATAACGCTCGCCGCCGTCTTCCTCCCGATCATTTTCCTGCAGGGATTTGTCGGGCGATTATTCCGCGAGTTCGGCATTGTGATCGCCGGCGCGGTGCTCATCTCGGCATTCGTGTCGTTGTCCTTAACACCGATGCTGAATGCGCGTCTCATCCGCAAAAAGAGGACGCACAGCCGGTTCTACAAACTGACCGAACCGTACTTTGTGCGAATGAACAATTTTTACGAACGGGCGCTCGCCGTCGGAATGAAACACCGGTGGCTTGCAACGGCAACCATTGCCGTTTCACTTGCGACCATCGTTCTTATCGGCAGCACGCTGCAAACAGAACTTGCGCCGCTGGATGACAGGAGTTTGCTCCGTTTTCAAATCACCGGACCGGAAGGGGCGTCGTTCGAATACACCGATGCATTCATGGATAAGGTGGTGCAATTTGTTAACGATTCAATACCGGAGAAACGAATTGCACTCAGCGTTACCGCTCCGGGTTTTGCCGGTTCGGGCGCGACGAATACCGGTTTTGTCCGTCTTCGGCTGACCGAACCGTTTGAACGGAAGCGCTCGCAGCAAGATGTTGCGGACTATCTCACGGGAAAAATGCGCGGGTTCACGGAGGCGCGTGTCTTTGTAACGCAGGAACAAACGATCTCCGTCGGCGGAGGGGGACGCGGGTTGCCTGTGCAGTACGTGTTGCAGAATCAGAACTTCGAAAAGCTCCGCGAGTTCGTACCCACGTTCATGGAAGAGGTGAACAAGAGCGACATATTTCTGAATACGGATGTGAACCTGAAGTTCAACCGCCCGCAGATCGATATTTCGATCGACCGCGACCGGGCACGCGCGCTCGGCGTATCGGTGATCGACATTGCGCAAACGCTGCAGCTTGCATTCAGCGGTCAGCGATTCTCCTATTTTGAGATGAACGGATTCCAGTATCAGGTGATCGGTCAGGTCAACCGTCATGACCGCGATGAACCACTTGACCTGACGTCGCTCTATGTTCGGAATAGCAGGAATGAATTGGTTCAGCTGGATAATCTTGTCGTGATCCGCGAACAGAGTGCACCGCCGCAGTTGTATCACTTCAACCGATTCAAAGCGGCAACGGTCTCTGCCGGACTCGCACCGGGAAAAACGATCGGCGACGGGATCAAAGAGATGGATCGCATTGCAAAAAGCGTACTTGACGAGTCGTTCACAACCGATCTGAGCGGTCCGTCACGCGATTATTCGGAGAGTTCTTCGAATACACTGTTCGCGTTCATTCTCGCTCTTATTTTGATTTATCTCATCCTCGCAGCACAGTTTGAAAGTTTCATCGATCCTGTCACGATCATGCTTACTGTGCCACTCGCACTCGCAGGAGCGTTGTTATCTTTGTGGTTGATGGGACAAACGCTCAACATTTTCAGTCAGATCGGCATTATCATGCTGATCGGGTTGGTAACGAAGAACGGAATTTTGATCGTCGAGTTTGCAAATCAGCAGAAAGAAAAAGGGATGAAACTGCTTGAAGCGGCGCAGTTTGCGGCTGCATCGCGCTTCCGTCCGATTTTAATGACGTCGCTTGCAACGATGCTCGGCGCTTTGCCGATCGCACTCGCACTCGGCAGCGGCGCCAAAAGCCGCATCTCAATGGGTATTGTCGTCATCGGCGGATTGTTTTTCTCTCTGATCCTGACGCTGTTCGTCATTCCGGCGATGTATACGTTCTTTTCAAAGGAGAGGACGGCAGAAGAAATTGAAGTGGAAAAGCAGATTCCTAAAGAATTGGAAGTAGCGGAGGCTGTGAAATAGAACGATGACACAACCCTATACATACCATTCCACACGCGCACAGATTTTTGTCTATGTTCTCACTCTTTGTTTTGTTGCATTACACGCAGAGAGCAGCGCACATCCATTCTACAATGAAAATAGCGCAGTTCATGTAACGCATGCGCGCGGCATTACCGCACACTATTCCGATCACCATTTTCATCTTCGCTACGTATCAAGAATCGATAGTTTTTCACCAGCGGTTGTAAAGAAAGCTGCGGCATTTGTTCCAGTACCTGTAGCATATGTTCCAATATTTCCCGGGGAAAATCAATCCACCCGCCGTCTCTACACACGATACCTTCCACGCGATCCGACACCGTAGTTCTCCACTTCAAACTCAATTATTGCTGAAACGTTCACCGGTTCAGTCCTTGGCATTTCTTCTTGCGGAAGCAGCCCTGTCCTGAATCGGTTTCTAATACTGTTAATTGGAGAACACAAAAATGGCGAACGAACACAATACGGAACGACAAGAACAAAACAGAGAGGACGGATTGCCGATACAATTGAAATTCTTATTGTCGGTCATTGCATTGGCAATAGTCACGATTCTTCTTAAAGTGACCGGCATAATTTAGAGGAAATAAAAATAATGGTGGATAAGATTTGTAACGAGATTGGCTTCGATCTCCCTTGATAAAGGAAGAGAGTTTTATCTGCGCGGCGGTCTTCTGAAATTTCGTTTGCGGTGAAAATCTCTCCGCTCCGTCTTTTCCCGTTTCACTTCGTGCCGGGGAAAAACTTCCGGTGCAGGGGCGAGCAGTGATTCATCGGGGTAGATACATTCCATCTTCTTCTTCATGTACTCTTCGAGCCGCGGAATTTCGTACGAATCCTCCTCGTCGGCAAAACTGATGGCGATCCCTTTTGCTCCTGCACGTCCCGTCCTGCCGATGCGATGGACGAATTCTTCCGGATCCTGCGGTAAATTGAAATTGACAACGTGCGAGATCGCATCGACGTGAAGTCCGCGCGACGCGACATCTGTTGCCACCAGCACGCGCACTTTCCCTTCACGGAAATTTTCCAGCCGTTTTATCCTCTGCCGCTGGTCGACATCCCCCGAAAGGAGCGTGCAGGTGATGCCGTACGTCTCCAATTTCTCTTTCAGGTCGCGCGCAACATCTTTGCGGTTGACGAACACCAGCACGCGTTCCAGGTGCTTTTGCATCAGCACGTTATAGAAGAGTGTGAATTTATCGTCCTTCGTTGTGATGTATGTGATCTGTTCAACCGATGACACGGCGATCTCGTCGGGAAGAACGGTCACTTCGATCGCCTGCCGTGTCCACGATTCAGCGAGGCGTTTTACCTCGGAGTTCATCGTTGCCGTAAAGAACATCGTCTGCCGGTGGGATTTTTGCGGTGTGCTCAGTACGATATTTCTCACCGCCGGGATGAATCCCATATCAAGCATTCTGTCCGCTTCATCGATGATCAAAATTTCAACTTTACCCAGATCGACCAATTTCTGTTTTTTGAAATCGATCAATCGTCCCGGCGTCGCTACAACAACATCCACCGTTTCGTGCTTCAGATTCTGCATCTGCTTGTTGTAATCGATACCGCCGACCAGAGAGAGAATTTTGCACCCGCTGTATTTCCCGAGACTGCGCGCATCCTTCTCGATCTGCATCACCAATTCTCGTGTCGGTGCCAAAATGAGTGCCCGGGGTGTTCCCTTCTTTTGCTCCTTGATCGGATTGCGGATGATGTGCGAGAAGATGGTGATAAGAAATGCCGCAGTCTTTCCCGTTCCTGTTTGTGCCTGCGCCGAGACATCGTCGCCTGCCAGCGACTTTGGAAGTGTTTCTGCCTGCACCTGTGTGCAGTATTGAAAATTCAGATCGGCAACGGCATGAAGAATTTCGTTCGGCAGATTGAAATCATGAAACCGGACTTTGCCGTCCGCTACCGGAACTTTGAACGTCGAAGCATCCCACGGTTCGAACGAAATGACCGGCTTTGGTTCCTCCTTAGCCGCGTGAAGAACCTGTTTGTTCCGATTCTGTTTTTCGTGACGGAGCCGGTACTCTTCGCGTGTCTCTTTCTTCCGTTGATCGCGCGGATGGTGTGTTCCCGACGGTTTTTCGTGAGGATACTTTTTATTCTGCCTGTGGAACGGAGGTTTTGACTCTTTAACGGCGGTTGCAGGAGGCGTCGGAACAACTTTTGGTTTGGCGCCGAAAAAGGATTTTAGTTTTGATACGAATGTCTTGAACAAAATGTGGACCGTGTTATTATAGGGAACATACCAATTGTTATGCAATATACAAAATTGATTCATTGCATCATACAGCGGTTTATCGAGGCTCAGATTGTGGTTTGGTTTGGAATCGGCTCGTTAAAACGACGGGGAAAGATCATTTTATGGACAGGGTGCGTAATGGACAGAACCGGCACGGTCACTCTTCGCACCACTTCTTCCGTTGTATTGCCGATCTGTGTCCGCCTCATTCCGCGTGCGCCGTGCGTACCCATGATGATCAGATCGACGCCGCGATCCTCTGCAACATTGACGATCGAATTATCGGGCTCAACGTCGCGCGTCACGAGCTGTTCCACGGCGATCGTACGTGCCCGTTCATCGTACGTAGCGAGATCCGGAAAACGGATGAGAGACAGATGCTCTTCAGAGACGGTGAGATCGGTGATATGCAGCAGGATCAATGTGGCGTGGAATGCCAATGCAAGAGAGATCGCATACGGTATGGAGTAATTGCTGTACTCCGAAAAATCGGTCGGCACAAGAATCTGTTTGATGGTGCGGGAGAGACTTTCATGTTCCGGGCGGAGTGTTACTACCGGCACCCTGCATAGGCGAACTACTCGCTCCGCCGTTCTTCCGATGAGATGCGGCGTTGAATTACCGATACCAAGAACTGAAATAATAACAGCGGTATACTCTCCCTGTTCTGCTTCCAGCACGATCTCTTTGTAGGCGGCGCCAAACCGCACGATCGTTTTCACCTGCTCGTTGTCGATCTTCAGCATCCGTACGATCTTTTGAAATTGCTCTTCGGCAAACGTCATGCTCTCTTTGCGGTGTGCTTGTTGCATGGCGGAATCAATGCCGTACGCACCACGTGGAGTTTGTTCAAACTCGTCAACATACAACAATGTCAGCGTTGCTTTATAATGATTGACAAAGAGGAGTGCATAACGGATGGCAGTGATCGACGCTTCGGAGAAATCTGTCGGGCAAAGAATGTACTGCATTTTATACATGGCGAGTGCCTCGTAGCAAATGTAGATGGAACGGAAAGAATGGAAAACAGCAGGTCAAGTATTGCGTCTATACCGGTTAAACTTTGTTGTGCGAAACCCCGGATTAAAAATTGTATGAAATGAAGACCGCTCCGGCAAACGATATATTTTTTGAAAGAAAGAAATAAGTCGGGTAATACACCGTGACGCCGCCGCTCACATTCTGAAAAACTGAATTCCCCGTCACCGGTGCTTCGATACCGGTTCCCAATCCCAATGTTGTGTGTGAACTTTCCGTGCTGATACTTCTCACACCGAATCCCGGACCGATGAAGACCCGAAAATCCTGTCTCTTCGTCAACTCGACCTGATAATCAACACCGAACGAAGAGTACGTCTTGCTGTCGCTGGTAAGTATTCCGAATGTTGCCCGCGCCCGGTATTTACCTGCTTCATTGAGACCGAACGAGATTCCAATACCGGAAACAAAGCTTGCCTGAAATCCAATTGATGAATATTGAAGAGGTACGGAAGTTCCTACCGAATCCTGTGCAGGTAACGACTGAGCTATGGTGATGAAGCAACCAAAAAGTATTATTTTTCTGAAGAGGACCATACAATCTCCGATATTCGACCGTTGGAGGTACTGTTTTTCCATTGATTATTGTACTCATTTTTCAGTTGAAAGAACATTGATTTTAATAGCAGGAAAGCATTCTGCTGCAATGACTTTTGTCGGTGTATTACATTTGTTCTTGTCATTAGGTAATATCAACAGACAATTTACAAAGCGATATCGTCAACCCCATATTCAGCTGCAGCCCACAACGTGAGCAGTGACGTAATTCCTGCGATCGTCCGTTTTTCGTCCACGTCGTGTATCACCAGACCGTACGTGTCCGCAACAAAATGCATGTTGTTCAATATCTTGTTCGCTTCGCGCCGATTCGCATCCCCGTGCCAAAAACATACCTGGCTGACGATCATCTCCTGATGCCGCCGCAGAAATTCACCAAGGGAAAAAACATTCCGGCTCAGATGTGTCCGCGGCCTGCACAAACTGAGCAGGTCTTCAACGTACTTGTCCCACAAGAGTGCGAGTTTTCTGTTCTCAAACCGCCGGAGAAACTTTGCACGCGCAATCGAGAACTTTGCTTTGGTCGTGACGCGGAATCTGGGTGCGACGGGATGCAGGTCATAGATCGTTTCCCAATGTTCTCTGTCATGCGTATCACGCTCATGGTACACCCACATTTTTTTCAATTGACGCCACGTAAGGATCTGGAGCACCGCCTTATCCTGACTGTCAAGAATAATAAATTGACCCTGTTCGGATTTTACGATCGTGATCCAGTGATTCCATTCATCGACGCATACCAGGAGCGGAATACCGCGACGGAGATACTTCATTAATTCCATCCGTGCCTTTTCCGGGTCGTGCCGGCGGATCATTGTCATGGCGCAGTCATACGTCCGGGCGGCTCGCGCCAATTGCATTTCGTCCGTACCGGTGCTTGCCCGTGTTTTGGTGACACGAGTGATATCGTCTTCGTTGGCAAAGATACCGAGGGTTACCATTGCGTGTTTCAACGCAAAGGGACCACATTGCCATAAGTTGGGTTGAGTTGATATGCTCATATGAACATTCGCCGAAGTAGAGGAAATTTTATTGACGAAACTACCTATTCTTTACGGCAAGTGCAAGACTCGGTTGACGATGCAATAACCGCTGATTTGCAGCCGTACATCAACGTGCAATCTGCGGAGTCAGCGGTGTATACTGGTACATTCAAAAGCCACCCCCCAGGGGATGGCTTTTGTACAATGGAGAGATATTTTTACCTGATCACTTTTTCTTTTCAATCTGCACCGATTTGGTGTACTCTTCGATTTGCTTCTCCACTTTCGTTTTATCCCCGGTGATGATCAATGTCATATCTTCATCCCGCAACTGCGTCTTTGCCATCTGTTGCACGTCGGCAGGGGTGACTGCGTGGACATTCTTCACATAGTTGGTCAGATACTCATCGCCGATTCCTTGCAGTCGCGTAAACGCAAGTTGTCCGATGATCCCCTGTCGCGAAGAATTTTGGAGCACAAATGTTCCCGCCATATAATTCTGCACCGCTTTCAATTCGTCCGTTGACGGCGGTTCATCCTGCAGGCGGTTGATCTCATACAGAATTTCTTTCAACGCAGCGCCGGTAACATCCGTGGTGACATCGGCAGTCTGCACATAGTATGTGTCATGGTACCGTGATGAGATCTGGCTCGAAGGGGAGTATGTGTATCCTTTTTGTTCGCGAATGTTGGAAGTGACGCGCGAACTGAAATAACCGCCGAGCAGCGTATTGGTCACGACCATCTTAACATACTCTTTGCTCGTTGGATTGATTGTGGTCGGCAATCCAAGATAGATGGTGGATTGCGGAGCACCGGGACGCTCGACAAGATGGAAAGATTTTTTTGCTTTAGTCTTCGGGATATTTACGAACGGTGCCGGACCTTTTTTCCACGACTCGAAAGAAGCGCGGATCGCTTTTTCCATTTCTTTCACATCGAATTTACCGGCGACGTAGATACGTGTTCGCGCTGCGCCGAAATTGTCGGCATAAAATTTCTTCACGTCGGTGATCGAGTAATTCTTCACCATCTCTTCCGTCGGAAAGACCCGTCCGTACGGATGGTTGCCGTAGATCGTCTTGCGGAATTGTTCAAATGTCAATTGCTGCGGCGACGATTTTGCCACGGTCAACTGGCGCACCATATCGTTCTTCAATCTTGGCAGTTCGGATTCGGGGAAGAGCGGATTGCACGCGACGTCGGCAAGAAGTGCCACCATCTTCGGCCCGAATTCTGACAGCACATCGCCTCCGATCGTCGTTTGATCGACGCTGGTGAAGATGTTCACCGTTCCTCCCATTGACGATGCTTCTTCGGCGATCTGTTCCGCCGATCGCGACGTCGTTCCTTCTTTCATCAAATTGCCGGTGAGATCGATCAGCCAGGTTTGATTCTCCTTCTCATTGATGTTACCTGCGCGGACAATGACCGAGACCGTCACCTTCGGCATGGTGCCGTACGGTACGAGAATCGCTTCGATGCCGTTTTTCAATGTGATAGTAGTTTTTTTCGGAAGTACAAAATCTTTCGGCGTTCCCCCTTCCGGCGGCAATTGCTTTTGCGCTTGAACTGCGGCAGAAAGTGTGAAGAGAACTGTCAGTATGAATAATATTCGTTTCATGATTCACTCCTTTTATTTGCCGGTTTTGGATTCAAGCACGAGGATCGTGCGGTTTGTCGGGCGGAGATATTCCTGCGCCGTTTTTTGGATCAGTTCCGGCGTCACTTTTTTGAATTCATCTTCCAGAGTGTTGATACGCGCCGGGTTGTCGTCGAACAAAGCGAAACTTGCAAGCATGTCTGCAGTACCGAAACCGAATAACCCGCTGAAATTATCATAAAGATCAGAACGGAGTTTTACTAGTGCGCGGTCGATCGTCGCTTTATCCACAGGCGCGTTGCGGATCTCTTCAACTGATTCATCCCATGCCGCGACGATTTCATCCGGCTTTACCGAATTATCATGGATGAGCGAAGCCATCCAGAGCATCGGTCCGTTGTAATTGAACATGTTGCCGAGAAGATTGATCCCGCCGCCGACGTTGTCGGTGTAACCTTTTTTCTTCACCAATTTCTGCGTCAACTTGCTGTCGTCCCCCTGCAACAAAATCTGGTCGATCAATCCCATTGCATAGTACTCAGGGCTGTTCCGTTGTGGCATGTGGTACGCAATGGCGAGTGCCGGGCGGAATGCCAGCGTATCTTTTTTTGTGAATCGTTTTTCCTGCATCTGTTTCGGTTCTGTGAGATCAGGGATCGGAGGGATAGTTGCCGATTTGATATTTCCAAAATACTTTTTCACCATCGCCAATGCTGCCACCGGATCGATATCGCCGTACAACACGAGCGCCGCATTGTTCGGAACGTAGTATGTTGAAAAGAAACTTTGCACGTCGGTAAGATTCGCCGAATCGAGATCGGCAAGATCGCCGTAGAAATTATGCGCGTTGTTCCAATTGGTGTTCGCGTACTGCGGCATATCGAGCCACGGGAATCCGCCGTACGGCTGGTTGAGCACATTCACTTTCACTTCGTTCTTCACCACACCCTGCTGGTTGGTGAGATTGTCCTGCGTGATCGAAAGCCCGCGCATGCGATCTGCTTCTGCCCAAAGTATTGTCTCCAATTTGTGTGACGGGACGACTTCAAAATAATTTGTGAAATCGAACCGGGTCGATCCGTTCATGATGCCGCCGTTCTTCTGGATGAGCCGGATGAATTCCATCTTACCCAGATTTTCAGATCCCTGGAACATCATATGTTCGAACAAATGTGCGAATCCAGTTCTCCCCTTCGGTTCGATTCGGAATCCGATGTTGTAATAGACAGCGACAACGACAGTCGGCGCAGTTTTGTCCTGCGACAAAACGACCTTCAATCCGTTGTCGAGTTTGTGGTATTCAACGGGAATGGTAAATTGCTGCTGTGCAGAGGCGAATCCGATTGCGGCACAGAACATCAAAACCCATCCTGTCACACGGTATGCCATGAGTGTATCTCCTGAAATATGAGGTGATTATTGAAAAAATGTATCGCAAGATATGCGAGAGTTTTCAAATCGTAAAGATGGATGTGATGAAATACAGTATCCGGTGATGAAACAATGCGAAAATTAGTCGAAGAAGGGTACCGATATAAGCAGAACAGCCCGATTGCTCGGGCTGTTGTAACTTTCTATGGATTTTTTTTATGCAGCTCTCAATGCATTGATGATATTCATACGGGAAGCACGGACAGCAGGGAGAAATCCGCCGACAAATCCCATGAGAAGCGAAAACAACATCGTTGAAACGATCACGTTCGTTGACAAGGAAAAACCGAACGCCAGTTCGGAGAACGATCCGAAGTTTGTTGTTGAGAATGAGACGAATTGCATGAGCGATGCGAGCGCTAATCCTACGACACCGCCGATGAACGAGATCGCAAGCGCTTCAACCAAGAATGCGACAAGAATACTGCGGCGTCGGAATCCAAGCGCGCGCAACGTGCCGATCTCCACCGTGCGATTTGCTACAGCGGCATACATGGTGATCATTGCACCGATCATCGCGCCGCCGCTGAAGACGACCGTGATGATCAGTCCAAGCCAGCTGATGAAGCCCGCCATGAACTTCGACTGCTCAAGATAGAATTCTTTTTCACGTTTTGCATCCAGATCCTGAAGGCGCTGTTCTGCTTCAAGCTTTGTCTTCACAGCTTCGAAATCGTTCGGGTCTTTTAATTTAAAAGTGTACGACGAGAATGTCGTTCCGCGGTTCAATTCCACCATCGCAATGTCGGCGTCTGCCCACACTTCTGAAGCGAATCCGGTTTTTCCTGCCTCCATCACGCCGACGACCGTCCATAATTTCGAACCGATCTGTATCTGCTGGCCGATATCGACGCCGTTGAACTGTTCGTGGATCTTGTTCCCGACGACAACTTCGGTCAATCCCTGCTGGAACCATCGCCCTTCTTTCAGTTTCACCTGCGGGCGGAGCGAGAATGCACCGGCAGAAATTCCCCGCACAGAAACATTCCCCATGTCGTTCGATCCTTTTTTATTGATATTGATGATCGTTACGACATCCGACGTGCCGAACGGTTTTCCTTCCTGCGTCTGTCCGATCTCAGGGAATGTCGAGATGATCCCGACCTGATCTCTGCTCACGGCACTCATCATCTCGCTTTGTGAGCTTTTGCGTATGATAATGACATTGTCATCCGATCCGGTTGCGACCAGCGTGTCTTCGACTCCCTGTGAGAGCATGAGCACCGCTGCAAAAACAAATACAACAAGGGTAATGCCGCCGACCGTGAGCGCTGTCGTCAATCGGCGTGCCCAGAGGTTGCGGATATTGTATGCGAATGGAATTTTCATAGCGTCATGTTAGAATGTGGAAAAAAATTGTTCTTACCAAAGTAGTTGAGTATTTGAGTCGTTACGTCGTTGAGAAGAGTCGGAATTTTGCCGACCACAATCTGCTCAACTACTCATATACATAAATACTTACCGGCTTTATCAACCAATCTGTCTCAACCCGTCCACGATTTTCATGTTTGCCGAACGGAACGACGGGAATATCGCCGCAACAACACCGACCAGAATCGAAAAACTGAACGCAATTACTACTGTCATTGGAGCCACCGCAAAGACCGGGAACATCGTCGGAAATGCGGCGCCGAATGCGTTCGCCATCGGGAATGTTATAAGAATGCCGAGCACTCCGCCGATCATCGATGTGAAGATCGATTCGCCTGCGATCAGTCCGACCACATGCCACGATGTGAAGCCGAGTGTCCGCAATACCGCATATTCCCGTATCCGTTCACGCGCGGACATGATGATCGTATTGGCGAGCACCATCAAAATAATGCCGATGATGACGTACGAAACGACTTCCAGCGACGTTATGATCGCTCCGGAAAGTGAAACGAAACTTTGCTGGAATGCCTTCTCGGTCTCCGTTTTCGTTTTCGCGGATGAGTTTGCATACAGCGCATCGACCGTTTCGGAAACATTTGCCGCTTCATTCGGATTTGCGATCTGCACGATGTACCATCCGACATTATCAGTTGCAAACGATTCCGCCTGACGGTTCCGTTCGTTCAGATATTCCCAACTGAAGAACATCTGCGTTTCGTCGATGGTCTGATCTTTTCCCTTATAAATTCCGACGACAACAAATTCCCAATCGCCGGGATAAATATCTCCCTTTACAGGAATGATGTCGCCGATCTTGAATCCATGCTGCTCCACCAATTTTTGACCGATGACGCAGGCATTCCGCTGTTTTTTGAATGCAGCAAGTTGGTCGGGCGGAAGTATGAATTCCGGATAGACGTCGAAGATTGTTTCGGGGTCGCATGCAAGGCGGGGGAAGAAATTCTGGAAACTCGCGTCTTTATAGACTCCCTGGAACCATGTTGCATAGGAGACCTTCGACACGCCGGGAACACCTGCAATTTGATCGCGATAAGAATACGGCAACGGAAAAATGAACGATACCGCATGTCTTGTTATCAATCTGTCCGCCGATGCCGCGTCCACTCCGTATGACCATGCCGTGACAACAGTGCTGACAAATCCGAACATGAACACCGCAACAGCAATGCCGAGTATCGTCAGAAAGCTGCGGAGTTTGTGACGGAAGAGGTTTTTGTAAATAAGTTTGAGGACTTTCATAAGTATATATGTGTAGTTTTAAAATTTACTACGAAGAATCTCCTGTGCTCCGTGAATAACTGCAAGGACATCAATTTGATTAGGTTTGATGTAATAAATAATCCGGTAACTTCCTTCAAAGACTTCACGAATTTGATCCTTGCCGATTTCGGCACGACCCTGCCGGATAATGGGAAATCTGCAATTTGGATTGAACGACGGGTCAAATTATCAACCATTTTTAATGCGTACTGCTTAGAATCTTGAGCAATATGATCATGAATTGCATCCAGATGTTGTTGGGCGGTGTCAGTCCAAACAACGTTCATTCCGATAAACCGTATTTTTTTCTTACATCGTGAACGATTGTTGTTTTTTCATCTTTACCGTCTTTCAATCCTGATTCGATAGATTGTCGGACATAGATTTTGTACATCAAGTCATCCCAGGTTGAATTCTCCGGCAAACTCTCCACCAACTGATGAGCTTCGGTTTTTATGTTAGGAGTGTTCATGGTTGCACCTCATTTAATTAGCCCGTAACTCGCCTTTGTCAAGATGTTGTATCTTGTGTGCACTTTCTGCCGCATGCGGATCGTGCGTGACCATCACAACGGTCTTTTTGAATTCGCTGTTCAAGCGTCCGATTAATATCAAAATTTCCTCAGCCGACTTCCTATCGAGATCGCCGGTCGGTTCGTCGCCGATGATCAATGTTGGATCGGTCACGATCGCTCTGGCGATGGCGACACGTTGCTGCTGTCCGCCGGAAAGCTGTCGTGGATAATGGTCCATACGGTCTTCGAGTCCGACCACTTTCAACACCATCTCGACGCGCTCTTTCTTTTGCTTCTTGGAAAGATTCGTAAGCAGCAGCGGCAGTTCAACATTCTCGTATGCTGTCATGACCGGCAGCAGATTATAGAACTGAAACACGAATCCGATATTGTGCGAGCG
Source organism: Ignavibacteriales bacterium (assembly GCA_016182545.1). Lineage (GTDB taxonomy): Bacteria > Bacteroidota > Ignavibacteria > UBA10030 > UBA8401 > SpSt-333. The sequence continues at coordinate 98,106 of JACPGG010000007.1, read as the reverse complement.
CCACTTTGCAAGCGCACCTTCACTCAGTTTTGAGATATCGGTTCCCTGTACGACGATCGAACCGCTGGTCGGCTGATCGATGCCGGAGATCAGATTGAGCAGTGTCGTCTTTCCTGAGCCGGAAGGTCCCATGAGTGCGAGGAACTCTCCTTCGGGAACGGAAAGAGAAATGTTCTGCAGAACAGGAATTTCAAGCGAATCCCGTTTGTAGACTTTGGTAACGTTTTGGACTTCGACAAGTGACATAGTATTTTGAGATTGGTGAATGATGATGTTTAATTTTGTTTTGATTTGTCGGTGACCGTCACCTCTGAGGTGACGGTCACGTTGCTTATTTTTCCGTCGTGATCTTTGTTCCGGTCTTCAATGTTTCTGCGGGACGCAACACAACTTTTTCTCCGCTCGAAAGCCCCTGCTTCACTTCAATCCTGCTTCCCATGATTTCGCCGAGCGTCACCGCTTTCTCTTCAACGATATCTCCTTTAACAACGAACACAATCTTTTGTCCGTCGCGCGTTGTGACTGCCGATGCAGGAACGGAGATCTTCGGTTCGGAATTTTTTGTCTCCTGTTTCTTTGCATCGCTCAGGAAATTCACCTTTGCGCGCATTTCGGGAAGCACGCGCTCATCCAATTGACTGAATCGCACTTTTGTCAACACTGTCGCTTTTGCGCGGTCTGCAGTCGGGACGATCTTATTCACAAAGCCGGGGTACCGTTGTTCGGGATATGCATCGAGCGTGATCTCGCACGGTTGTCCCTCTTTGATCTTTTCGATGTTCGATTCCGAAACATCCGCTTCCACTTCCAGCGATGTCATGTCGGCAACCGTCACGATCGCTCCGCGCGATCCTGCCGCAGCCCCAAAGGGGGAGATCACCTCGCCGACGTTGGCGTTCTTCGTCAACACGACGCCGTCGAACGGTGCGCGGATCAACGTATATTCCAATTGTACTTCAGCCGAGCGAACATTTGCTTCGGCAAATTTAATCGATGCTTCCGCCGACGAAACGCCTGCGATTGCTCGCTTGTATCGTGCATTCGCTCCGTCATATTCTGCGCGTGAAATGGAATTCTGTGCGAACAATGTTGTCTGCCGTCCAAAATTTGCCGTCGCGTCTTCTCGTTCTGCCAGCGCCTGTTCCAGTCCTGCGCGCGCAACGGAGAGATTTGCTTTCGCCTGCCCAAGCGATGCTTCAACGTCGCTGCTTTCCAACCGTCCGATGATCTGTCCGGTCTTCACCCGGTCACCTTCGATGACGCCGAGATATTCGAGCCGCCCCGTTCCTTTGGAAGCGACCGCTGCCTTTCGCTGCGCAACAATATAGCCGCTTGCGGCTAGCACTGCGTTTTCCTGCGCGGGAGTTGTAAGTGCAACGGTGCCGAGTTCGACGTACTCCGCCGATGAAGCGGAGTTGAATGTAAAAATGGCGACGACGGCGATAACAAGTACAGCTCCGACAGAAGAAAACAAAATGATCTTTTTCTTTCCTCCGCCGTCATCAACACGAGGTGCGTTACGGTCGATCTTCAAAAATGATAAATCTGTGTTTTTATTGTCCATTGTATTTTCTTGCATCATACACAATACTACGAATACCAACGGTGTTTATTGTGTATCTGTTGGCTAATATCTTAAAAAAGACCAGGAAGTCCAAATTCTTTGATTTTTCCCAATTAAGAAATGAACACCACCAACCTACAGAAAAAACAAAGACTTGCAAGTTAAATTTCGGTGAACTGCGGAATTTTGCGGATGAAAAGAGAAGGCAATTCGCGCTGAACCGTATTAAGTGAAATTACTACAGATATATTTTCAACCCACCGCCGAAAATACTCGATGCATCATCCGATAGTGCCGGATCAACCTCGATGAAGAGTTCGATGTTGCTTCGTATCCTCGCATTCATGGCAATAAATGCCCACGCAGGAAGAGTCGTTGTTCCATTGTTGAAATTAACATCCACGTCGATGCCGCCGTAAATACCTACACTATTGCCGACTTGAAAAGAAAGATTGAACGTGCCGTCAATGCCAGCCGTACCGCCGACAGAATGTCCACCGACCGCGAGGGAAATGTTCGGCTGATACGAGAGAGGAAACTCAAGATTCGCGCCAACGTACGTTCCTCCCTGAAGGAAACCGATAATGACATCGAGATCCATTCCCCGCGCGATACCGTAACCGAGATCGGTGTACAACCCAAAATTACCACCTGTGCTTACCGGCGCAATTCCGATATTCAATCTTCCCTGTGAAAGGACTTTTGCATCGTTCAATACCTGTGCAGAGACAGACAAAATTCCCAAGAAGATGAAGATAAAAATGCGCTGTAGTGTTTTCATAAACGACTCCCTTCTGCTCCCCCTTGGTTAAAAATGAGTACCGCGTTTAGAAAAGTATGGTCTGAAGCTCTGCCTCAATTTATTTATTGGGGAAGAAAATTCCAAGCCCATCCAGCGCGCCAATCATCAATCCGGCAACAAATTTGTTCCCGGCATCGTTCAGATGCACGCCGTCGTATGTGAGAATATTTTTTTCCGCATTGGAAGGATTGTGAGCGGTGAGATAAGTCAAAAACTCTTTCCGAAGATCGAGCAGCACCGTGTTCCGTTCTCGCGCAACGGTACGGCTGATTTCGGAATATTCGTCCAGCATCGGATCCAGATCATTTGTTCCGTCTTTTTTCTCCCCCACGACACTCGGCGTGCAGAGAATTACTGTAGCGCCGGTGGATTGAATTGTTGCAACGATACCCGTAAGGATAGTTTTGAATTCTTCTTTTGAAGTTCCTGTGAGTCCCCGATCAACAAATTGAAAATGCCACACATCGTTGATGCCGATGTAGACGACAACGATCGACGGTTTTTTCGCAAGAACATCTTTTTCCAGTCGTTGTTGAAGATCGGTCACCTTGTTGCCGCTGATACCGGCACCGATGATCTCAGCATTCGATCCGAAAGATTTCAATGAGTCCCGGACGATGGAGACATAGCCGTTCGGTTTCAGACCGAGCTCCGTGATCGAATCGCCGAAGAAAACAATTCGTTGAGAGAATTCCATTGTGCTTTCCTTCGGCGTACAGCCGGTGAAGAGTACGAGGAGAATAAAAAAATATTTAAGCATGGTGGTCCCCGGATTCCAATGAGCGTTTGAGATTGTTGATATGCTGCTCGACAGTCCTGACATCCCGGATACCATAAAATCCGACCGGCGTTGTTTTCTGCCTGTTGCGTGAGTCGAGTGTGATTTCTGTCCTAAATATTATGTCGCCGTTTCCGTCCGGTTTTTCTTTGCGTTCTATCTTGCCGATATCTTTCGCAGTATAACTTTCTACTTTCTTCGTTCTGCCGGTGGTGACGATACGGATACTTTTATTGGAGATGATGTACACGGTGCGAAATGCTTTTGTGTATGTGAACACCGGAGCAGATAACATTCCCAATCCTATTAAAAGAAACGGCACGCCGAACAGCGGAAAGTATGAAAATCCACCCTGTGAAAAATCCGGCGGGAATTGAAAACCGGAAGCACCGTAGATCCAAAATACGGAAAACGCGGTCCATGGAATTGCAAAAATGAATACCGGCAGCGTTGTCATTGCAAGGCGGATCGGATCCGGCTGTCCGCACCAGAGCAATGATTCGCCCTCCGGAGCGATTTCTGAGGTCGCTATTTGTTGAAGATCAAAAGAATTGTTCATATGTGATTTTCAATTGTCAATTGAATCACCATCCCATTTTCTTCCGTAATCCCCAAATGTGTCCGCAATGTTTCTCGCCGTGATTGGCGTAGATGTCGAGCATTCTGTCGAGCGTGACAACTCCGTTCTCGGGATGATCCGCCGTGCGTGCCGTCCAATCGCTCTCCGGGATCGATTCGAGCATTGTTACCCACCGCTCATGTAATCCGCGGATGAGTGTCAAGGATGCATTGAGCGGAAGTTTGTATTCGGGCGACGTTGCCCATACATCCTGATCGTACGTTTTGATCTTGGGAAAATTTTCCATCAGCATCCATTTAAACCGGAGAAACGCATTCATGTGCGAATCGCCGACATGGTGCACAACCTGACGGACGGTCCACCCGCCGTCCCGGTACGGCGTATCGAGTTGTGCATCATTCAGTCCTTTGACCGCGTCTTCAAGTTTAACCGGAAGTTCACGGATTTTTTGGATCTTTGCTTGACGCTCTTGCATCGTGGGCATGGATATTCCTTGATTATATTGAAATGCGAAAGATTGGTTGTGCAAAAATAGAGAATGATTGTGAGATTTGCCAATGAGAATTGTAAAACAAAAAAGGGTCTGTTAAGCACAGACCCTTTTTGTTAGCGAAGATTGGATAGTTAGTACCCGATCACCTTTTTGATCTTTCGTTTTACAAACCGTTTTGTAACCGGATGAGTATCTTTTCGATGCTCCTCCCGCACGTGATGTTTATGTTCGCGCGGTTCTTCAGAACGATGTTCTGTACGATCATATGTTCGGGGTTTTTCAGCTCGATGAGAATGAGAGTCGTCCCTGCGGCGATCTTCGCGACGATGTTCCCGCTGGGGATACCGTCGTTCGTTCCGTTCTTCTGAGTGACCGCTGCGGCGACGATCGGAATGGAAATGATCCCTTCTGTCCGATGTCTCTTCGGAAAAACGTCCCGCGGTACCGGATTCCGTCGATTGAATCTTCTTTTCTTCCGACATGGATATTTTCAACAGAGCTGCGGCAAGTTGACGTGTTGTCAATCCGTCAGCAGTGAATTGTTCCACCATCTCTTCGAATGCAGTGATATTTTCGTTTGTGACTATCGCTTGGATCTTTGCAAAGAGTTTCTTCGTATTCAATTCCCGTACTTCTTTATCGGATGGAACGGCTTTCCGTTCGATCCTGACGCTTGCAAAATGTTCGATGTTCTTCAACAGACGGAATTCATTCCTGCCGGTGACGAAGGAGAATGCTTTTCCTGTCTTCCCTGCACGTCCCGTACGACCGATGCGATGGACATAATATTCCGGATCGAGCGGCATATCGTAATTGAAGACCGCGTCGATATCGCTTACATCGATGCCGCGCGCGGCAACGTCAGTAGCGACAAGGATATGCGTTTCTCCGCCGCGGAAAGCGCCGAGCACTTTGTTCCGCTGACGCTGATCAAGGTCGCCGTGGATCGCATCCGCTCTGAATCCGAGCGACTTCAACGATTTTGTTACCTCATCGACTTTCCGTTTGGTGTTGCAGAAAATGATGGAGAGTTTTATGTCGTGTACTGCGATCAGCGTGGAGATCAACTTGATCTTAGGTGTTGAACCGATCTCGAAGAACATCTGTTCGATGGACGCGGCGGTGAGATTTTCTTTCGTTACTTTCACATGTGCCGGATGATGCTGATATCGTTTCGCCAATTCGATGATCGGTTTCGGCATCGTTGCGGAGAAGAGAACCGTCTGCCGTTCTTTCGGCATCGTTTTCAAAATGGTCTCAATGTCGTCGCGGAACCCCATGTTCAACATTTCGTCCGCTTCATCCAGCACGATGGTCTTTACATTCTCGAACGATAATGTTTTCCGATCCATATGATCCATCACCCGTCCCGGCGTGCCGACGACCACCTGCACGTGCCGTTTCAGATCTTTGATCTGGTATTGGATCGATTCTCCGCCGTAGACGGGAAGAATGTGAATATGTTTTTTATACTTTGCAATTTTTTTCAACTCGTTTGCCACCTGCATTGCAAGTTCACGAGTCGGGCAGAGAATTAGCGATGAAAGCGATGTGTCCCCTTCTTCGATCTTATCCAATAAAGGAATTCCAAACGCCGCGGTCTTACCCGTACCGGTCTGCGCTTGTCCGATGACATCTTTTCCTTCCAACAGCAAAGGAATGGTCTCGGCTTGAATCTGTGTTGCTTCAACAAAACCCATTTCTTCGATCGCCTGATGAAGCGGCTGGGAGAATGTGAGTTCTTTAAACTGTACTTTTTTCATGAATGGTTTTTAAGTGATAATTACGGCGGTCAATGTGAGCCGTCGTTATATGTCGTTCTACCGACTTTAATACATATCGACGTTACATACAACCCGCGCAGTACATCGTACTTTGATGTACATGAAATGTCTCGAACATTCAACCGTGTGCAATGGTCTTCGATGCGAGAGAAAGGGATCGTCTGTACGTGCAATAAACACTACTGCCCGAAGACGTGTGTCGTTCGGGCAGTGCATAAAGAGAAGTTTTTCTCTAAATAAGTGTTTTGGATTAGTAGTTCCGGCGATTATAACCGCCACCGCCGAAGCTCTTATTCCCGCCGCCGCGGCTGCCGCCGAATGAGGAGCGGTCATCCGAAGATTTCGGACGCGCTTCATTCACGACAATGTTACGGCTCATGAATTCTGTTTCGTGCAACTCTGCAATGGCGCGCTTCGAAAGCGATGCGTCTGCCATCTCGACAAAGCCGAAGCCCTTGGAGCGTCCGGTCGTATTGTCCTTTATGAGTTTCACCGACGACACTTCGCCGAATTTGGAAAACAGTTCTTGTATATCTTGCTCGCTTGCCTCGTAGCTGAGGTTACCAATGTAAATGGTCATAGGGTTTCCTATGGTAGATTGTGAGAAATATTGTAAGTTAGTGAGAGAGGGCTGACCACAGGAAACTGAGAGTGAGAATTAAATCTGAGACTGAACAGAGACCATGAAGTGCCATCAATACACTGATAAGATACAGAGAATAATCGGGATATCAAACTGTTTTCTTTTAAATTATTTTAAGCAACCAACACCCGGGAGATGACGATTACTCGTTGTCACCTTTTTACATACTTCCAATTTCTCGATTTCCCTTTTGACATCCACTCAAGTGCCGTTTCCAGTCGTTTTTCACGTGTCTCTTCAGTTTTTGCTTCGGTGATCCACTCAATGTACTCTTTCTTGTGGGAGTAACTGAATCCTTGAAATGTTGCAAAGGCTCTGTTATTTTTCTTCACAACAGTCAGGAAGTAATCAGGAATGACCAACTCTTTCTTTTCCTTTTTCGGCGCGGCGGGAAGTTTCACTCCGTCATCATTCAATTTTTTTGCCTGCCTGATGAAGTCGATGATGACTTTATCGGGGGGAAGATCTTTGAGACTCGTGATCCTTCCGAGATTTCCCATCGCTTCTCCGCCGCGGTTAAATCGCTCGCCGAGATATCCTTTCGGATCTTTCAATAGTTTCGATTTCCAGAAACCGAACACAGCATGCTGTTTGAATGATGCCATACTGCAAAATGGTCCTTTGTAATCGAACGACGCAAATCCCCATTTGATGGTTTCTTCAACATCAGGACATGCCTTATGAACAAGGCTGCGCAGATGTTTGAGGATCGGCTGCGCGAAGGGCTGTGCTTTTGAGATGTATGCGTCGATGCGTTTGTCTTTGGGCGGCATAGTTGATTCTCCAAAGTAATTGTCATCCCCGAATGTTTCTATCGGGGATCTATATACGGATTCCCGCTAACAGCATACTGGAATGACGCTGTTCAATTTCTTTTATTGCTCCTCACCAATCCGATCCTTCTTCCTTTCTCGCAGTCTTCGATCAGTTGTCTCAAACGTTTCATGCGTGTCTCTTCCCGCTTCGCGCTGATCACCCACCATGTGCTCGTGCGCTGATACCACGGCGCCTGTGTTGAGAAGAATGCCCACGCTTTTTTATTTGCCTTAAATTTTCTGGCATATGCGGCGGGAAGTTTTGGATTTTTTCTCTGCTCGAATGAATATTGTTTCGAATTCTTCACATTCCTTTTTTCAAACAGGTCCAATCCCTCTTGTGTCATCAATCCAAGTTTTTTCAACCCGGCGACTTTCTTGATATTGATCTCGCTCCAGAAGCTCGTTGGTTTTCGCGGCGTAAAGCGGATGGTGTAACTCTCGGTTCCCAGACTCTTTCGCACGCCGTCGATCCATCCGAAACAAAGTGCCTGGTCAACAGATTCGGGCCAGGTGATGCTCGGTTTTCCGGACGTCGTTTTGTAATAACCGATCCACTGCTCGATCGGCGGGAGTTTTGAAGAATTTTATGTTGGTTGGTGTTGGCATATTTAAAAAGTGACCGTCACCTAAGGTGACGGTCACTTGAGATTAATCCACAATAAACAATGTCACTCCTGTTTCAGTAGAGGAGCGGTGACTATCGGAACTATCACCGACCTGATACGTCATTCCTTTTTTCAGGACGAATTTTCGCCCATCCTTCAGTTCTGTTGTCATCTCGCCGTTGACGCAAAAGACAATATGTCCCTTGTCGCACCAATGGTCTGCAACGTATCCCGGCGAATATTCCACCATTCGCACTCTGATGTTGCCGAAGTGCTGTACCTTCCAGAGTGCGAATCCTTTTTCGCCGTCACGGCGTTCGGTATGAACGAGGCTCCAATCCGTGAGAGTGAATGGTATATGAGAATCGATGGTCATAATTTTTATGGTTCTGGATGCTTGTTTTTCAGCTTTGACGGACTTGTTTGATAATGGTGGGGGAAAGTGAACAACTGAAAAGGACGGGAACAAAACCTATTGCAATCGATTTTCATGTCAACATAACGTTACTGTATTCGGCGGAATTTTTTCACAATCTATCAGTCTTTATCGCTATAATCAAGCATCCGGCATCAGCGTGTTACTTCTTCCTCATCCCCCACACATCGTTGTTGTAAACGAACTCGGGATTCGATGGGTCAATGCCGCCGTATTTTCCTCCCGTCATTACGATCATATCGTTGAGCACGCATGCCGCAACGCCGCCGCGCGGAGACCACGGCGCGCGCTTTGATTCCCACGTGACGCCGTCGGTTGAGACAAGTACTTCACTGGCGAATTTACCGTTCCTGCTGCAGCCAATGAGCCATATCTTCCCGTCGAACACCACCGGCGAATAACCGTAGATCTGTTCATCGGCGATCTTCGGGCAGATCTGCCGCCAGTGTATCGCATCGGACGATTCCCACACATCGTCCGCGAGCATCAGCAACCTTCCGTTGAAGAGGATGATATGTTCCCCGCTCCGTTTTGCAAACGGGAGTGCATTCGCCGCCCGTGTCCACATAACGCCGTCGGATGAGTTCCAGATATCGCCATAGTCGTGCGCGGCGTCCGTTCCGCCGATGATCCATACCTTATCACGGAAGACGAACGGGTGTGCAAAGAATCTCTTCGGCAGGTTCGAGACGCCCGCTTTCAGCGTCCAGCGCTTAAGATCGACGGTGGCATACACGCTTGGTGTAAAACGGAAGTGTTCGATGTTCCCTTCAAAATGTCCGAGTGCATACACCTGATCGTTAAAATAGACATAATCGAGGAACGCATTATTGCCGAGAATGTTGGAGAGCGGCGATCTCACCCACGACGTTCCGTCCGGAGAGAACCAGACGCCCTCCGAATGAAAGACCCAGAGTGTGTCGCGGATGGAGAAGATCTGGAAGTTGTAACTTTGCGAATACGGTGCGGCGGTTGATAGTTGAACCCACTCGTACGGTTCATCCGGTTGCTTTCCCTTTTGAGCAAATGCGATATCAGCACTGCATGCAAGCATGCAAAGTGTCAGAGCATAGTTCATTGATATGTCTCCCCTGGTTATTGAAATGCCGGATGCCGGACAAATAAACTGTCCTGCAGCGATTCCGGCTCCCCGTGCTTCTTTGTCACTTCGTAACGAAGTTCCTGCGCATGTTTTGTCATCCAATGCAAAAGAGATTTTTGTTTCAGGAAAACAACGCGCCGTATACCGTTCTCGATGATCGCTCCCCGGCACATCAGGCACGGTTCAAAGGTCGTTATTAAGATGAGATTTTTTCTGTCGAGCGAATCGAATGTTGCTTTTCCAAGAAATCTCAACGCTGAAGAAAGTGCATTGATCTCCGCGTGTCCTCCTGCATCGCCGCGGGCAATCACCGTGTTGTATCCTGTGCCGATGATGGTGTCATTATAGACAAGGATCGATGCGACGGGAACATCCAGATGCCGCAACGCCGAATCGCCGAGAGCCATAAGAAGGGATATCTGATGCTCGTTCAACTCGACATCCTGCATGAAGGAATACGGCTTTTTAATCGCAATGAACAAAATGGCGAACATACTGAAAACGAGAAGAGTGATGAAAATTATTTTTTTCACAACCGATTCGACTAATTTTTATAACTGACAAGCACTTCGCCGGTCGAACGGTTTTCTTTCTCGGCAAAGAACGGTGCAAAGTTCTTTGCGAACCATGTCGGTCCGAATTGTTTCACACCGTTCATTGCACATTCTGCATCCTTCCAAATGATGATGACGATCGCTCTATCCTCTGTTTCCTTGATAAAATTAAAATCGACGAATCCCGGAAACGATGCGAGCTGCGGCATCCCTTCGTTTCTCACGAGAGCGGTAAATTCATGAACGGGCTTGGTGAAATGCAGATGGTTGACGACGGCGAACATAGCAACCCCCTTTTGAATGTTGCGACAATCTACACACTTGGCAAATTCAATGCAACGGAGATAGTTCCATACAATCGATTTTATTTAAAGTGTACTATCGGTGACATCGAAGTCCGGTTGATGCCCATAAAAATAAAAATGCGGTGTATGGTATATACACCGCATCACGTAACCCGCACAGAATTCATCCCACAATCCGCGCTTCACCTATTCCATGCAGGCTTTTATCGCTTATAAGTTATTTGTCATCCGTCGATTCCGCGTACTGAGGTTGTTCTGCGGCACGTTCATTATGATATTCTCTTAACGCAGCAATCTCCTGCGATGTCAACGGCGCTTTCTTCGGCACCTTCAATCGCTGTCCCGGTTTTAATATATCGGGATTGGAGATCGTGTTTGTATTTGCCTGCCAGAGTTTTGCCCATAAAGTTGCATCGCCATACACGGCGGCTTTCTTCGCAATGTTCCAGAGACACGCACGATCCTCAGCCCATGTTCCGACCACGACTTCTTCCTTTTCCGCTTTTAGTTCTGCGATCAACCCGCGCATATCATCCAAACGCTGCTGCTGTTTTTCCAGACGCTCGCGGTATTCCTGCAATTGCGCCAGGCGCTGCGCACGTGCGTCGCCTATTGATGTTCCGACATCGTTCAGATCACCTTCGCGGTCCGAAAGATCTTGTCCGGTCAGTTTCGCCAGATCATCCAGCATTGCTTCGATGCGATCCAATCGCTGTTCAAAATCTTTTTTCTGTGACTCGCCGAGCAATGTTGCCAGCTCTTCGTTCCCTTTACGGATGTCGTCGGCTAACTGAGCGTCTCTCGTTTTTAGTTGAGCGATCTCTTTGTCCAGGCTGTCAATTTCTGTCTTCAATTGATCCCGTGTTGCCTTTGCTTCCTGCATCGCTTTTTCCCATGCATCTTTGGTCATCTCCTGTTTCTCTTCTTCCTGTGCGATAGCGAGAGTGGAAACCAGCAGCGAACAGATCAGTCCAAGCATCATTCCTATTTTCATCATGATATCCTCCTTCAATTTAATTGAGATTGATCGAGTTCTTTTTGTTGTTGATCTCCTGCAGCTGCGCAACCTTGGTGCTGATCGCTGCGGCAAGCGTCGTGCGCTCCTGTATCAATTCCGCCTTGTGCTGTTCAAGAGAACGGATCTCAGCCTGCAGTTCCTCCAGCTGCTGTAGTTCTGCCTGCGTGGGAACGCTTGAGCAGCCGACCATGCCTGCAACAGACAGGGCGATGATCCCGGCAAGAAACGTACTTCGCGGATTTTTTTTCATACTGCCTCCTAGGAAATTAATGGTGATAAGTACCGATA
>JACPGG010000007.1:61829-86324 GCA_016182545.1 Ignavibacteriales bacterium | reverse complement strand
GATAGAATTGCACATTCATATGGTAAAAGACATGAAAAAATTATGCCAGAAAAATTTTGAAAGATCGCCAGGAAGTATCGAGTAAAAAAGTGTTGAAGGAAGAGTAAATTCTTATATAAGAATGACTTTGAAGCAGATGATCTATTTCGTGACAGAGTAAAAGGAAAGAATGACAGGAAAAAATTGTTTCGCAATTACTCACAAACAGATGCCTGTGTGCATTGTTTGCGCAGTTCCACGTAGAATACCGGATTCCCATGACTTTACAGTAGTTTCGCATGGAACTTTTATTACGAATACTGCGTAATATCCACCATACGCAAACAGGACGATGATCATCGATGGATACAACACTTCTTAAGCGATTCCGCGAAACGATTCTGCAGCGGGCACAAAACATATCCGGCTTTTTGCAGAACACGCCTCCCTCGACACTCAAACTAAGAATAGGTCCAGCAAGTGAGATGGCGGTTGCGGAAGAACTTGCACTGTTGAACAACACGATAAAAAAGGCTGACGATCATACACTCGGCAAGTGCGAAGTGTGTGACGGATACATCGAATCAGTCCGACTTGAGATGGATTACACTGCTTGTGTTTGCATCGAACATTTATCACGCGAAGAGCGTTCGAAACTTGAAAACGATCTGGAACTATCGGCGAAGGTCCAGCAAGCGCTTCTTCCGCAAACCCTGCCACGTATTCGTGCCGTCGATATCGCTGCGTACAGCCAGCCCGCGCGCATTGTCGGTGGTGATTATTTTGATTTTCTGAAATTCAAGGATGGATCGCACGCCATCATCATTGCCGACGTGATGGGGAAAGGGATGCCCGCAAGTATGTTGATGGCAAGTTTGCAGGCATCGCTGCGCATCATTGCTCCCGAAAGCAATGAACCGTCAGAAGTTGTTGCACGGTTGAACAGTCTTTTTTGCCATAACATACGATTGACGAATTTTGTCACGCTTTTTCTTGCAAAGTTCAACGAAGAGACGAGGATATTTTCGTACTGCAATGCCGGTCACAATCCCCCGCTGTTGCGGAAAAGTGACGGAACGATCGAAACATTGGAACCGACCGGCGCGGCAATAGGATTAATAGAACAGACGTCGTTTGATCAGAGAAGCGTGTCGTTAAATTCCGGCGATCAATTGCTGATGTACACGGATGGTGTTGTCGAATCATTCGATCCACAACGAACAATGTTCGGGCAGGAGCGACTGGAAGAATTTCTCCGCTTCTCGGGAAAAAAATCGGCGCATCAGCTAATCGGCGATCTTAAAAAATCTCTGCAAACCTTTACCGGTAGCACGACACCAGCGGATGACACAACGATAATCGCTATGAATGTGAAATGAGATTTTCCAAATCTTTAAGATTTGGAAAATCTATTATTTACTCTTTTCCAACTCCAACAGCATCTTCTTCCTCCACACACCGCCGCCGTAGCCGCCGAGTTCGCCGTCTTTGTTGATCACGCGGTGGCACGGAATCACGATGGCGATGCGATTCATCCCGTTCGCCCGACCAACTGCGCGAGACGACTTCGGTGCGTCGATCATTTTTGCAACATCTTCATACGAAGCTGTTTGTCCAACGGGAATTTTCAACAATGCATTCCATACTTTTTGTTCAAACGGGCTTCCCGGGAAGACAACGTTCACCGAAAATGTTTTCCGCGTTCCTTCAAAATATTCTTTCAATTCTTTCTTGAGTTGAACAATATGTCTGTTCTCACCCGGAACAATCGCACACTTGAAATATCTCCGCAGTCGATTGAATTGATTGTCGAGCATACGCCGGTCTGTGAACTCCAATAAACAAATTCCCTCCGACGTTGCGGCAGCGATCAGCGGACCGAACGGACTTTCTATCCACGATGTAACGATCGATTCACCGTTCCTGCTCTGCCCCGGCGCTTTGCCGAATGTTTTCTTGAACGCATCGCGGAATCCGCTGTGCGAATTATACCCGTACCCGAGTGCCACATCGTCAAGATCGACACCGCTGCGGATCTGTTCGAACGACGTGCCGAGCCTGCGACCACGGCAATATGCCTGGAATGTCATGCCATAACTTTTTTGGAAAAATCTTCGCGCACGCGACGGTTCGATCCCCATTTTCCGTAGATACGAATCTGAATATCGTGTCGTTGGATCTTTTTCAATCGTTGAAAGCAACCTGCCGACCCACTCCGGCGGCGTGCCGATTGCTTCCATCGGTTTGCAGACTTTGCAGGGACGGTATCCGGCAAAGATCGCTTGTTTCGTTGAAGGGAAAAATTCTACATTCTTCGGAAGCGGTTTTCGAGCGGTGCAGGAAGGACGGCAGAAAATACCTGTCGTTCTAACGGCAAGGTAGAATATTCCATCGTATGATGAATCTTTGCGCAGATATGCGCGTTGCATTTCAATTGCTGTTGGAAAGGTCATTGGTTTCATTCTCCCGTAATGTAAATATTTTTTTTCGGAACCGTGCGAAGATTGAGAATCGTCGCACGGTTCATATTAGGAGAATGATAAGTGGTGGGAAGGAAGTCTTCCACCGAAAATTGAACAGGGAATTATTTTGTTTCTTCCCATTGCGTAACGTCGTTCGGATCGAATTGTACTATGTGAATCGCTTTGCTTTTATCGCGTATCAGAGTTGGGACGGACAAGAGCGCTTCTTTTTCATTCTCTGCTTCTATCATTGCCCATGCACAATGCTCGCCGGCTTTGCATCCCCAATGGAAATGCGTGAGATAGCCGATTGCCAGCGTTAGTTTGACCACTTTCGCACAGTCTTCCGCGGTGTGCGGCGAGACGACAAGAAATTGTGACATACACTCCTCCTCAGAAGTATTGTGTTGAAAATACAATACGGCAGCATCAAAATCATCACAAAAGTTTTACGTCGTCATGGTGGTTCTGTTTTTTTCCACCCACCACGGAATCAGAGCAAAGATCCAGTCGAGATTTCCAGCAACGGCTACCATCTCCACGCTTGGCGGGGGCGGACCGAAGAGATTTGCAAGATGAATGATGGTAAGAAAGGTCAGAAGAAATACGAGCGAGTACATGCCGGTTTTATTTTTCGGCTTGGTGGTTGAAATATAGAGGTATGCACCGGCAGCGAACAAACCAAATTCGACAATGAACGTTCCCCAGAAACTGTCCCACAATCCCAGTCCGAACATTGGTGAGTTATTTCCCAACAGGGGAAGATCGGGACGATGAGTGAGAAAGTCGAGGATCCAGTGGCTGAATACGACAAGCGCAACGATAATCGCTTCGCGCGAAAGTTTTCTTCTGAAATAATAAAATGCCCCGAACAGCACAGACCAGCCAATCGCGCCGATCAAACTGTGCGAGATCGGGTAATCGTAAAAATCCATCGGCGTTACAACTGTATTGCCGGGATCGATGCGGACGTGTTCAAGTCCGAGCAGAAGAAAAATCGGCCACAACATATCGACAAATTGTGCGGCGATGAATAGTGTTGCAAGCGAGGTCTTCGGTGCCGCCTTCTTTGCTGCGAGCGCGACCGCAAAATGTCCGATGAACATACAAACTCCAATTTCAAGATTACAAGATTATCAAGATAGCATGATTCAGATTTCTGATGAAGATAAACAATTTTATACCGCGATTCAAAAATCCGGGAAGATTAGCTGTGAACTATTTTTGAATTTTAAAGATGTGCAAAATAAAAAAATCGTCATGCTGAACTTGTTTCAGCATCTTTTTTAGACCCCGAAACAAGTTCGGGGTGACGTAATGCTACAGTAACCACTACCGGAAGATTTGCCGCAGATGATGTTTAAGATGGTCGAGATAATCGACGATGAAATATTCCAGCGTTACCGGTTGATCTTTCGGAACGGGTTTGAACGCCCGCTCATCAAAATTATGGTTTGCGCGTTCTTTTTTCAGGACAGAATCCGGAATCTGTGAAACAGCATGGAGGATGTGAAGATTGAAATTCTTCCATAATGCGACCAGCTGCTTCCAATCTTCCCGTTGATACTGCTGCACTTTCACCCAGTCGTCTTGTTGATAACCCTCGAAGATCAGATCGTTTTTAAACTGCGCGCGAACAAAACGCTGGTGATTGTTCGACGCGGAATCAATGAGATGTCCGATGATCTCTTTTGGAGACCATTTTCCGGGCGTGCGGGGAGTTTCTGCCTGTGTCTCGGTCAACAGAAGGAGTTTTTCTTCTGCATCAAGAATGGTCTGTTTGAAACGGTTGAGAAATTGTTGTTCCATGGTCTTTATTCTTCCACGATAAGTCTGTACCCGATACCGGATTCAGTAATAAAATACTTCGGATTGTTCGGATCGTCTTCCAATTTTTTCCGCAGTTGTCCCACGTACACGCGCGTGTATTGCGATTCCCCTTCAAACTTCGGACCCCACACTTGCTGTAAAATGTAATTATGAGTAAGAACTTTTCCTGCATTACGGACGAACAACGTGAGCAGCGCAAATTCTGTGGGGGTAAGTTTTATCTGCTCGCCGTTTTTCTTTATCATGTGGGTATCAAGATCAATGGAAATATCTTTGATAGTGACGATCGTATTTGGCGATGAAGCGGATTGAAAAACACGAAGCGAAGATCGTAGCCGCGCAAGCAGTTCGCTTGTACGGAACGGCTTCGTAAGATAATCATTCGCTCCGGAATCCAGTCCCGTAACGATATCTTCTTCCGACGTGCGTGCGGACAGAATGATGATCGGATATTGTGCCCACACGCGAATTTTTTTGAGTACTTCAATGCCATCGATATCCGGCAGACCTAAATCCAATACGATCGCATCATAGCGGTGGGTTTCAGCGTTGCGGATTCCGTCAATAGCGTTTTCCGCCAGTGTTACGTTGTATCCCGCGGATTCCAGGGTTGTGCGGAGAAGACGCCGCATCTGGATTTCATCGTCGATAACCAATATTTGGTTTTGGGTATTCATTTCTCGTTTAACCTTGCGAAGGTTCAAAACCTTCGCAAGGTTTGCTATTCGTTCAGAGGTATTTTAATTTCAAACATCGCGCCGCCGTTTGAATGATTGGACGCCGCGATCGATCCTTTGTGTGCCTCAATGAATCCTTTTGCAATGGAAAGTCCGAGTCCTGTGCCTCCTGCCTTTGTTCCGGGAACGCGGTAAAATTTTTCAAACAATTTCTTTAATGCCTCTGCGGGAAATCCGGGACCGGTGTCATGGATAGTTATAAAAAGTTCGTGTTCCCGCTGAAGCACTTTGATGGCGATCTTCGTTCCTGCCGGCGTGTATTGTGAAGCATTGTGAAGAAGATTTGTGATCGCCTGCTCCATTAAACCAAAATCCAATTTTGCCAGCGGAAGGTTCTCCGCGATCTCGATGTTGACAATATGATCCGAAAGTTCCTTCTCCAGTTTTTTCGCCGAAGCATTGACAACATCCCGCACATCGCACCAATCCAACTTTGGAGCGAGTTGTCCCGATTCGAGTCGCGTCATATCGAGCAAGTTTTCCACTAACCGATTGAGCCGCTCTGCTGCAGTATGAATTTCATCAATGAATTCTTTTCGTCGTGCGGTCGATTGAGTCTGTTCATTAAGCCCTTCCGATGCGCTGACGATGGCTGCGATCGGCGTGCGGAGTTCATGTGAAATGGAATTGAAGAGTGTTTTGTACAGTTTTTCGGACTCCGCATAGACAATGGTGCGCTTGGTCAGTTCATTCAATTGTTCACGCTCCAACGTGGAGGCGATCTGAGCAATGAAATTGTGCAGTAATATTTCCTGATTGACACTGAATTGTTTGTCGTTCTTTATTTTCACACCGATGACGCCGAGCGGATACCGCGGACCCGAGATAGGATAGTAGGTTGTTTCGGTGAATGGAAGCATATCGACGTATTTTCCGGCTTTCTTTTCATTCCAGTATGCCCATGAAGCGATACTCTGTTCCTTTTCATTCGTGTTCATAGTGCTTGATGGATGAGGAGTCGTGACAATATCGCCCTCTAGTGTGCTCAGATACAGGACAATATCAGTGTTGAAAAATAAAGAAATATTCCTCACCGCAGCCTCAGCCACATCATCAAGATTTTTTGCCGCTACAAGTTGTTTGGTGAATGTATACAATGCCGTTGCATGCCTTTCCCGTGCTCGAATTCTTGTGGTGAGTATACCTGTGATCGCGGCGATGATGAAATATGAAAAAAATAACAATACGTCTTGCGGGAGACCGATTGCAAATGTAAAATGGGGGGGTATGAAGAAAAAATTCCATATCAATGCACTGACCGTGGCTGCAACCATAACGGGAGCAACACGCACTATCAACGACAACGACGCAACCACAAGCAACAAGAATAACGATACCGTTTGGTATCCAAGGTGTTGCTCGAATACATAGAGAATACTTGATATACACAGGACGGTGCCGACTGCGAGATAGTATTGCCCGGAGGCAGAGCGTGAGATACTATTTCCAAGAGACTCTTTTAACGCAGGCATATGCGACAATATACCATTTGATTGGACAAGAATCACAATACGAAGCGAGGGTCATTTCTTCATTGTTCCAAAATATTCAATTGCAAAGTTCAAGCGTGTAAAATACTTCGGTAAATGTATGACACTGAAGACCATGACTCCCGTTGAAAGACGATCCAGCCATGATGATGTAGGCCAGCCAAGATGAATGGTGATCTTTTTATGCGGAAGCTCATATTCGATCGTATATAATATTTCAGTGATCGCTTGAAACAGCGATTGTCTCTGATATGCGAAACGAAAATGGTTCTGCGCCATCTTTACCGGTATTCCCTGTCGAGGGTGGTAGAGGCTGATGTACACCTTCGAGGGATCCGCAGCCTGCTTTCCATCCTCCTTCGGTCGGCGGAAGTAGATGTGCACATCGTCGGTTTCGGATTCAATGATGTAAAAGATCATTTGCATCGGCGAATCTGTCTGTTGGATTTCTTTTTTCTCCGGTGCGCGTTTTTCGGCGTACCGTAAACCGATGAATAAAAAGATCGCAGTCACCGCCGACCACATCAGTGTGCCGTACGGTTTGTGATATCCGAGATATAAAAAACAGCTCGCCATGATCAGGAAAATGACAAATGTCCCGATACGGGATGTATTGTATTCCATGGATTCTTTTGTCCCGATCCTGTACCGATAGAGCAACAGACTTCCCATATTGATCGAAAAACTAGCCAGAAGACCGATCGCGTACATTTCTGCAAGCATCATTTGATTACCGCCGGTAAGGTAAATGATACCCGTATAAAATAGAGCGTTGCCGATATGAATTCTGTATAACGACTGTTGTTTATTCGTCTTGATGATCCAGTGAAATCCATAATGATGCGCGACGCGCTCCATGAGTTCGCTTGAAGCGACATACGCCGTATTCACTGCCATCATCAATAAAACGCTTGCCAAGATGCCGACGATATACCCGAACGGTACTCCGCCGATCAATTTTGCAAATTGAGTAATAAGATCGGTTTCATGATGCGACACATTGATATTCGATGACAGAACGACGGCGGCAAGTACAGGGGTGAACAGTCCGACCGTCAATGCCAGGAATGTGTATGCTTTTCGTATTTCCTTCCATGATTTGACTAAACTTGCAGTTTGCACGACCGATTCAATTCCCGAGTACGCAAGAATGCAACTTGAAACCCCGACGATGACGAAGAAATATCCATTGAACCAATTTCCGGTCACCAGAGTGGATCCAACATCAGAGAAACTTTCTCCAATCGTTTCAACCGATGACAGGTTTGAATGATAGATGCCGGCAAAAAGCAGATTGAGAAGTATGATTGCGGCGACGAAAAAAATTCCGAACGTGAATTTGGCATTCTCTTTAATTCCCAAAATATTCAACCCTGCGATAAGCCAAACAATTGCCACTTCGAAAGCAAATTTTGCGCTGCCGGAAAGTGAAAAAAACGCCATTCCGTTTTCAACAGCACTCACCGTTGAAAGACAAGCTGTCAATACGTAGTCCACAACAATTGATGCGACGGCGATGAATGAGATCGACGGACCAAGAACAAGGTAGGAAAATGAATAGACCCCTCCTCCCCGTATTCCGTTCGCTTCGAGAATCTGTGCAATTTCAATCATCCGTTGTGAAAGAAACCGGATCAGTATCGATGTCAGGATCAAAAATGCAATCGCATTCATACCGATAGACCGAAATGCTTCGCTCGGAGCGTAAAATATTGACGTGAGTTCATCCATCAGCGTTATGATGCCGATAGAGAGCCAGGTAAGCCACCATTTACCGTCGGAAAAATACGCAAGCAGATTTTTTCGGGTGAATAAGTAGCCGAAGATACCGAGAAGGACAAAATTGAGAATAAGAGTAAGAAAAAACTGGTTTGTGAGCATTGGCAGTTTTGTTTTTCAATGAAATATCGAAACCAATCTGCCAAATACAGGTACGAAAGAAAATTATAACGGGATAAAAAACGGGTTGATAAGTATAAAGAAGGTATAAAAATCAGTGCATTGTTGTTGAGAGCACTCTCAAAATCTATGTGGTAAGTTTCAACTCCATATACACCACTTCATCCAGCGGATTATTGTAATATGCCGGGATGACAACAAAACCGAGTTTCTTATAGAGTGCGCGCGCCGTTTCCATCCGCTGCAGCGTATCGAGCCGCATTGTGTGATAACCGATCGCCTGTGCATCCGCAAGGATCGTGTCAACCAGTAATTTGCCGATCTTCTTCCCGCGGAATTCTTCTCTCACGAACAACCGCTTCATCTCGCAGATACCTTCCTCATCCATTGGACGCAGTGCGATACAACCTGCTATTTTTTTATCGTGTTCGGCAAGGTAAAGACGTCCTTTTGGCGCGGCGTATTTTCCCGGCAACTCGGCGAGTTCTTTGTCGAATCCCTGGAAGCAGAGAGAAAAATTCAGCCACTGCTGATACTCAATGAATAGCAAACGGATCGTCTCGATCTGTTGTGGAGAAGTTGCAAGAGTAAGTGTTGTCATACGGATTGAAGAACAGAGAATATTTAAATTCCATTCCCGATGGAATTATTTTAATAAACTAATGTCATTGTGAGGAGTCCCGGCCTGTCGGGACGACGAAGCAATCTCTGAAAACAAAAAAGGGGATTGCTTCGGCAAAGAACGCCTCGCAATGACAACACACTCCAAAAAATATGCCCGCAAATTCGGGCAGTTCTAAAATTAAGTTGTCATGCCCGAATGTTTTTGTCGGGCATCCATCATATAGATTCCCGCTTATAACATGCGGGAATGACGGTTGGTTTTAGGGTTTTGGTTATATTATCAATGCTCAATGCTCATGTAGATGATCATAACCGCATCCCCACTCCTCATCATATCCAACGCCTGCCACACGCGGTGCCGGTGTTTTGCGCGGAAGTTTTTCGTCCCGCATCGCAGCATTGTACGCAAATGCCGCCATCAGGATCGCTGCTTGCTTCATATCTTCTTCTTGTGCGCGATCCAACACGTCATTCGTGGAATGCCATGTGCGAGTGCTATATTCGATCGGATCTTGAATAAATTGAAAGCCGGGCAATCCGATGCCGTCAAACGACTGATGATCGGTCCCTCCGGTATTCGAAAGCGTCAATGTCGATGCTTCGAGATCTTTGAATGGAGCCAGCCATGCACGGAAGATGCTGCGGAGTTCTTCGTTCCCCTGCATATAAATTCCGCGGACCTTGCCGGTGCCGTTATCGTTGTTGAAGTACGCGGCGAATTTTTCTGCTTCCGGTTTTAATGAATCTCGTTTGCCAAAGTGTTGGTCTGCATATGCGCGCGAACCGAGCAACCCCTGCTCTTCGCCCCCCCATAACGCAATGCGGATCGTGCGACGCGGCTGCACGCCGATTGATTTCAAGATTCTCATCGCCTCCATGCATGCGGTCACGCCAGTGCCGTTATCTGTTGCGCCGGTGCCGCCGTGCCATGAATCGAGATGCGCGCCGATCATCACCACTTCGTCCTTCAAATCTGTCCCCGGAATTTCTGCGATGACGTTGTAACTTGAATCGTCCTTCTGCGAGGTCCATTCGACATCGAGTGTCATTGCGATCTTTACTTTTTCACCTTTCTCGATCATGCGCAGGAGACGATTGAAATGTTCGTTGCCAATCTCTACCTGCGGCGGAATTTTCGGCGCCTTGGTTTTGTACGACGGGATGCGGTACGGACTTGTAAACGGCGTATCGGGATGTGTCGGGACAGTTGCTCCCATGACCCACACTGCACCCCCTTCGCTGCGCGGTGTCGGTGCCGATGTCAATACAGCAACGGCATTTTCTTTGATCAACAGTTGCCATTTCTTGTACGTCAGCATCGCCCGGTTTTTCTGTTCGGGTGTTTGTTCTCTCCTGAACCGTTCTCCCCGTGCGCGTTGCGGCTCAGCATTTGCCATCTCGAGCAATTCCGAATCGGTGTACCGCGTTGCCTGTGCTTTAAAGTTTGCCTGAATGTATGATTGAGTGCCGAACAGAACAAATTTCCCTTTCAATTTTCCTTTGTATGTTTCCAAGGCACTGTCGGTTTCAGCGTTCAGATAAACAACATCTGATTCGATCTCTTTATTTCCCCATCCCGGTGACCATGCTTTCGGATATGAAACGAGCGGTTGGTTTTGTTTACCGATCATCATCGCGGAATACTTTTTCAATCTCCATCCGCGCCCGAACGGTCCCCATGATTCGAGATGTGCGTTCGATAATCCCCATTCGGAGAGTTTATTCGTCGCCCATTGTGCCGAAGCGTTGTATTCCGGCGAACCGGTCAATCGAGGTCCGTATACATCGGCGACCCACGAAAGAATTTCGCGTGCCTGCGAGCGGTTCATCCCTTCGTCGCGGATCTTAGAAATAATTGCTGTATCGATTTTTTCCTGGGAACTGAGTGGAGCGGAGAAGAGAACAATGATGCACAACAGTTTCTTCATGGGGGTCCTTTCGTGGAATTTATTGCTGTTCGATAGTTTCCATTTGTTGAAGTGAATCGGCCGGGACAGATTGTTTCATCGGTTTCTTCTGCGGTTCGCCGAGCGAGTTGAGGAAATCTTTCCGCATATTTGCCGCGACGCGGACGTCCGATCCGTTTTGGAAGATCTTTCCGTCCCAAATGCGCGACTCGATCTTGAATTCAAGTTTCTTTTTATCAGGTGTGAACTTTGCGACAATCCTTACCTGATACTTGTCGTTCTGCATATCTTCAGTAAAATATGAAGCGCCGAATGCAGAACGGACGTACCCGTCTTCTTTTGATATCATTTCCAACTCAAACTTCTTGGTGATAATATAGAGAACGCGTTCCCACGCATCGTTATACTTTATCGAAGGTTTGATATCCACAACTTCCCAGTACTGTTTTGTCATCCTCATGAACGAATCGGGTGCGCCGCTGCCGCAGCCCGAGATCGCAAGGAAAATACCTGCAAGAATGAATCTGTTGAGTGTTCGCATTCCCGTGCCCCCTAATTGATTCTTGGTGTGAATGAATATACAACTTTCCGGGAAAAAGGACAGCAACGAATTAATTGATTGCTGTATTAATTTAAAAGGATAACGTCATGCCGAACTTGTTTCGGTATCTGTTATTAGGAAAGATGCTGACATTCGTCAGCATGACGGGTATGTTAACATTCAAATGAAGACAATACCTTCAATCGGGATACGTATAGACGACATCCAGCACAATATTCGGATTGATGCTCTTTGCAACGGGGCAATTATCGCCGATTTCTTTCAATCGTGGACGTACATCGCGGGATATTCCACCCGGAAAAACAATGCGAGCAACAACTCTTGCGATCCTGCGCGGTGGATCGGTGCTCATATGTTTTTCGATCGCAATGCGGGTCCCATCGAGATTCACACCAAGGTTTTCTTTCTTCGCAATGATTCCCATCGTCGTGATCATGCAAGTGCCGAGAGCCGTTGCAACAAGATCGGTCGGCGAAAAACTTTCTCCTTTACCGAAGTTGTCTTTCGGTGCGTCGGTTACGAACGATGTACCGCTGTTATCATGCGTAGCAGTGCAGCGAAGTTCGCCGTTGTAGATAAGAGAGATCGGTACCATGGTGGATGTCAAGGTTTGATGAATGAAATGTTCGATTTGTACTCGAGGATATTGTTGTTTGCACCGACCGTAGAACGGGTAAAATCGAGAGAACGTTTTACAAACTCCAGACGCTGCTCTCCGTACTGCGCGGCAGGAAGCGGAAAAACAATTTCTGAACGGAGTGCGGAAGGGATCAATACCGGCTTTATGAGTTCATCCGATTGCAGCGGTATCTCACGATAGTACGGAATACTCCACCCGAGCAAATTGATCGTCACTTTTGTCTTCAGCATCACGGTCCTGGGCAATGGTGTCAGGCGAATGTAATCGGAATCAGCGGTAGAGATGGAAAATTGCAGCTGCTCATTGAGATAAAAATGGACCTGCGGAGCTGCGCTGGCAGTGATGCCGGTGTATTTGCCTGAGACTCTGATCGTCCCCGTCCCTTCGATCTCGACATCGGCAAGCACTCGAAATGAATATCGTTGCTCTGCGCATTCGTCATGCCGTACAACAGCGTATTGATCGCCGACATGCGTGTGTGCGAAATGATATCGAATCCTTTCGGGAGCGATTGAGTTTGCGCAACAATAATATGGTCGATCGAATCGAGCCGGGGTATGGTCTCGGCAATGTTCTTTTCCGACTCTTCAACGGATGGAACATTGAGCGACGATCCGCAGCCGATGAAGAAAAGTCCAATTGATAAAAATGTTGCCGCGACCTTTAGGTCACGCCTGCCATAATGCCGCAGACTAAAGTCTGCGGTTACCCGGTCATAAAAATTTTTATTCATTTCACCACCCCTGCCTTCTTCACATTCAATGCGATGAACAATTTTTCTTTGAAGACGAGAACTTCTTTCAACGACAAATTGTATTGCAGCACCTGCGGCGGGGTTGTAATGTTCATATTCATGCCGGTCCGCACTTCAACGTAATTTGCCTGTACGGGAAATTGATTGTTGAAGTCGACCGGAAACAGGATCGGGGGAAGATTGTCGCTGAGTGTTGAGAGTCTCATCGTCACGATATCTTCGATGATTCCCTCAACAGATGAGATCATGCCGCTCGCTTTGACGGTCGGGACAACGTTGAACGGTTCGAGCCGTGCATAGAATTTTCCGTTATCAATGGAAAAAAGGAGCAGGCAATCCATGACCAGATCGACATCAACATCATAGTCGTGATTATACGCTGCCATCGAAACCGTGGCGATTGCAGAACCGTTGTAAAGTTTAACGCGGATGCTTCTGATCGAATAGGATGTCAATGAATCGATCCAGCCCGTCACGCTGTCCAGCTGCGCGGCTGCTTTGTTCAGAAGCGATTCGCTGAAGTAGAACGACAGATCGGCATTCTCAATTGCATCGCCATTATCCAAACGGCGCGAAAGCCGCTGTGCACCGTTATGCCGAACCTCCAGCACTTTCGCTTCGCGCGCTTTTTGCAATTGATGATGGTCGATATTGGCGCCGGCGATCGGACGAATGATGAAGCAGCCCGGGGCGGAAATTCCAAATGCCAAAATACAAATACCAAAAAAGAAACGGAGAACAATTCTCCGCCGTTTGTGCGGCGTCAATCCATTCTCCGTTTTTTGACTATCCATGCTACTCAATCCTATTTTGTTTCTTTTTTCAGTTTGCCGCTGAACTCCTTCCTGAATTTACTCAATTTTGGATTGATTACCATCATGCAGTACGGTTTGTACGAATTTTCGTTGTAGTAATTCTGGTGGTACTCTTCCGCCTTGTAAAAATCAATAAACTGCGAGATCTCGGTCACGATCGGGTTATCCCAGATCTTTGCCGCGTTTGTTTCATTCATGACCTGCTCAGCAATTTTTTTCTGTTCATCGGTATGATAAAAAATTGCCGAACGATATTGAGTTCCGACATCTGCCCCCTGCCTGTTAAGGGTAGTAGGATCGTGTGTCCGGAAGAAGACCTCAAGCAGTTCTTTGAATGAGAGTTTTTTTGGATCGAACGTAACCTGTATGACCTCCGCATGTCCGGTTCGTCCTGTGCACACATCCTCGTACGACGGATCTTTTACGTGACCGCCGGAATATCCGGACTCGACCTTTTCAACTCCTTCAAGCCTCTGGTAGATCGCCTCAACACACCAGAAACAGCCGGCGCCGAGCGTTGCCTTTTCTAACTTTGTTTCCATGCTTTTTCCCTTCGCTATTTTCCCCGCCATGTTTGTAGCGAGCGTTTTATTCTGTGCGGCAAGCACTCCGCACAACACGATAATGAATATGAATATGTTTTTCATAGTGAACCTCCGCCCCGTACAACGCAGCAACCGACGAAATAGTTTTCACGAAAGTATAACATTTGTGTGCTGCAAAGGTGCGACTCACTTTGGAAGTGAGTCGCACCTGCATAAAATGATTGTTAGTGTTCCGAGTCCCCACACGAGATCGACGCAATCGATGCCGATGACTTTACGGTCCGGGAATTGTGATTGAATAATATTGAGAGTACGAAGGTCATTGGGATGGTTGAAGACGGGAACGATCACGAATCCGTTGCCGATAAGAAAGTTGGCGTAACTTGCCGGAAGGCGCTGGTTATCGTACGCAACGTAGCCGGGCATCGGCATCTCAACGATATTGAAAGGTTTGTTGTTTTGATCGGTGAGGGTGCGGAGCATTTTCAGATTCTCTTGCAGGATTTCATAATTCTCATCCTGCGGATCTTCTTCCACGCATGTAATGATCGTCGACGGATTAACGAATCGTGCGAGATCGTCAATGTGTCCGTCCGTATCGTCGCCGACGATGCCGTCGTTGAGCCAGAGAATTTTTTCCTGCCCGTAGTACTCTTTCAAATACGTTTCGATCTGTTCCTGATTCAGATCCGGATTGCGATTGGGATTGAGCAAACATGCTGTTGTTGTGAGCAGGCAACCTTTTCCATTGACGTCAATCGCGCCTCCTTCCATCACAATGCCGGGATGAAAAACGGGAACGTTGTAGATCTCCGCGATCTTTGTCGGCACGACGTCGTCAAGATCGAACGGCGGATATTTTCCTCCCCATGCGTTGTATCCCCAATCGACGATCGCTTTCTTTTCTTTCGCGTTCGGATTGACAACGAACGCCGGACCATGATCGCGGCACCACGCATCGTTTGTCGGGATTTTGTACAGTGTGAATCGTTCTTTTGGTACACCGGCAAGCGTCAATCGTTTTGTTACATCGTCGAACATCGCATCGTCAACAACATTGATCTTTACATGTTGAAATTGTGCGATGGTACGAACGATATTCGTGTAGATGAACGGAACCGGTTCAAACTTATCGGGCCACGATGCCTCTTTGTGTGCCCACGAAAGCCACGTCGCAACCTGCGGTTCCCATTCGGCGGGAAAACGGTATCCTAGTTCTTTGGGAGTCTTCATAATAAAAATAACCACGAAGACACAAAGCCACGAAATAGATTTTAGTGTCTTTGTGATTTTGTGGTTCGGTTTTAATCTATAAATCTCTTGGTTATGTTTTCGTACGCGTCAATTCTCCTGTCGCGTAGAAAGGGCCAATGCACCCGTGTGTTGTTTGCGCGGGCAAGATCGACTTCAACGACAGCAACCTCTTCTTGATCGTGTGATACTTTGAAAAGGATCTCCCCCTGATTTCCAGCCACGAACGATCCGCCCCAGAATATTTGGTTTCCTTCTTTGCCAACACGATTCACCGAGACAACAGGAATTCCGTTTGCGACCGCGTGCGAGCGCTGGATTGTTTCCCACGCATCGTGCTGCACTTTATTCACTTTCGGATCTTCACCATCCGCCCAACCAATTGCGGTGGGATAAAAAAGAATTTCTGCGCCGGTCAACGCCGTTAGACGCGCCGCTTCGGGATACCACTGATCCCAGCAAATGAGCACGCCGAGTTTTCCGAATTTTGTATTGAATGATTTGAATCCGAGATCGCCGGGAGTAAAATAAAATTTTTCGTAGTATGCCGGATCGTCGGGAATGTGCATCTTGCGGTACTTGTCGATGTACGAGCCATCGGCATCGATCACGGCAGCAGTGTTATGGTAAATTCCTTCGGCACGTTTCTCGAACAACGACGCGATGATGACAACACCGAGCTCTTTTGCAACCGAGGACAATTCATGCGTCGATGGTCCGGGAATCGGCTCAGCGAGTTTGAACGGCTCGTATGCTTCCTTGTCGCAAAAGTAGAGGGAGCGGAACAGCTCCTGTAAGCAAATTACCTGCGCCCCTTTTTTCGCTGCGTCACGGATTCCTTTGATCGCTTTCGCCATGTTCTCCGATGGATCCGAAGAACATGACATTTGAACGAGACCGATGTTTATTTTTCTTTCTGTCATTTCAAAAAGATCTCCACGAATTGCACTAATTTTCACCAACAGCAATTCGTGGTTATTCGTGTAATTAGTGGATAATGTTAAACCTTTCCAAAACAAATACTCGCATTCGTTCCGCCGAAACCGAATCCGTTTGACAACGCATATGTGATCTCTTTCTTCCGTGCAACGTTCGGTACGTAATCCAGATCGCATTGCGGGTCGGGATTGTCGAGATTGATCGTCGGCGGGATGATCCCTTCTTTCAGAGCGAGGATCGTCATCACCGCTTCAATTGCGCCTGCGCCGCCGAGCAGATGCCCGTGCATCGATTTTGTGGAACTGACCATGATTTTTTTTGAATGCTCTCCGAACAGTCGTTTGATCGCTATCGTCTCTGCGATGTCGCCGAGTCCGGTTGATGTTCCGTGCGCGTTGATATAATCGATATCGTCCGGCTTCAATCCGGAATACTGAACGGCAAGTTTCATCGCGCGCATAGCACCGTCGCCATCCTCCGGCGGGGCAGTGAAATGAAATGCATCGGCTGTCATGCCGACGCCGAGAATTTTTGCGTAGATCTTTGCGCCGCGCTTTTTTGCATGCTCCTCACTTTCAAGCACAAACGCTCCCGCACCTTCTCCTAACACAAATCCGTCTCGGTCTTTATCGAACGGGCGTGATGCTTTTTCCGGCTCATCATTTCGTTTACTCATTGCGCGTGCGGAACAAAATCCCGCAACGCCGATCTCCGTGATGGAAGCCTCCGCGCCGCCGACAATGACGGCATCAACTTCTCCGCGATTGATCGCATGGAATCCGTCCGCGATGGCATGGTTGCTTGTGGCACAGGCGGATACGACGCCGTAGTTTATTCCTTTAGCACCGGTACGAATTGCGAGCAATCCCGAGATCATATTGATGATGACACTGGGAATGAAGAACGGCGTTACATGCCGCTGTCCGTTCTCATGAAGTTTCAATGTCGTTTCGCTGATACCGATGAGTCCGCCGATGCCGGAGCCGATGATGATTCCGACACGTTCGGCATTGTCAGGTGTAATTTTGAAATTTGCATCTGCAATTGCGTCAAGCCCGGCTCCGATTCCGTATTGGATGCAGAGGTCCCATCGGTTGACCTCTTTCGCTTCAAAATATTTTTTTGCATCAAATCCTTTTACTTCACCAGCAATCTGGGTTACATATTTTTCTTTGGGATAGCGGGTGATATGCCCAATCCCGGATCTGCCGACAATAGCATTTTTCCATGATTCTTCCACTGAAAGCCCGAGCGGAGAGATCAATCCCATGCCTGTAACAACGACGTTTCCCATAGATCACCATTCAAATGTTGGTTGAAGATAGGAAAATTTTAGAAGTCGAACAAGAAACGGGTATAGAGAAGAGAGTCTCATTTTAAAAAAATACATCCCTGAAATCTCTAAGATTTCGGGAATGTAGAACGAAATTACGGCATTGCCGCAAAGAGGGATTTGTTGCGGATAGGAAATAAAGAACGCCGCTCGTGCGACGTTCTTTATTTAAGGCGCAATAATTTCTGGTGAGCGTTATTCCCGCTTTTTCTCTTCTTTCATTTCTTTCTTTTCCTTCTTCTCCATGGCGGCTTTGCTCTTCATTGCTTTCTTGTGTTCCTTGTGCATCTTCTTTGTTTCTTTCATTTCTGTTGCCGGCTTCGCTTCTTTCTTCAGATCAGTTTTATTCTCTTGAGTCGTTGAAGTGAATCCAACCAGCATGACGCCGACCGCCATTGAAAGCAGCATGCGGGTAATTTTGTTGATACTCATACAACCTCCTGCTTGTAGTGAAACAATGTGTGAATTGTGTACTGCAAGAGTAGAGACGGTCTATAGCACCACACTGTTCCAAAGAGGTAAAGCGATTAACAAAAATTAATTCTGATCTTTCTTAATCTTGAGAATACTTGCGAAGCAGGATAAAATCCACACATTATCATTTGTTCAATGTATCAGGAATTTTCGAAAGGAAAGATGCTATTTCTTGACGGACAAATTCCGGATTATCTTTCCAAACAAATGTTGCAGCATTCGGGACATCTTTAATCGTTATGTTTAAATTTTTTGAGCCTGCCCGGTTCCATAGATCAATAAACTGCGGACGCAAGTAGTTGGTTGCATCTGATTGCAGCATCTCATTGTTGAACGTTGCTCGTAATACCAGTAATGGACTTTTCAATTTTTTCATCTCCTGCAGTACATCCATTGTCCATAATTCACAGAGGTATCGAATCATTACGGGTAGCGGTACAGCGGCAGATTGGTCCCACAGTTTTTTTCCTTGAATACTGTCAAGTGAGTAAATAGAGGGAGGATAATTTCCTGCATCAAACACTTTTTTAGTGATTGACTTGAACCATTTTTCCGCAAGGAAAATATCGGTAAGTAATTTCATGCTGTCCAAAGAAAATTCCCGCACCACTCCGTTTCTTACAGTAACGAGTTTCGGTGGACCACCCAGAATGATTACACCGCCGGTTTTTTCGGGATGATCGATGGCAAATCGCAGCGTCAATTGCGATCCTTGGTTGAAATGTCCCGCGATGATCGGCTTGCGGAGTTTTTCTTTTTCAATCAGTTTTGTCAAACCGGAGAGAAAACTTTTGCTCCAGTCCAGTTCGGCATAACTTGTTCCGGCAGGCGGCATCGGGGGTGCAGAAGTTTTTCCGTAGCCGGGGATGGTGACGACATACATTGTATAATCGTTTTTGTTTGCTTCAACAAAATCATTAAACACGGACGCATCGAATCCCCACCCGGGAAGGAGGATCAATGATCTTTTTCCATTTCCCGATTTTATGTACGACGGTACCGCACCGTACTCACTTGCAACGTATCCCGCTGTGTGAATAAGATTATTGATGCTCGAATCGGATTGCGAAGTACTTCCTTGGGCAAGGCATGTGTTCACATACGCAATCAGAATGAAAACTGCGGCGAAACATTTTTTCATTGTTAGAAGTTGATCAGTGGACAGGTTAGTGAGGATTTTTCTTTTTATTCCAACGCCGGATGATCCAATCGATCGAAAAGACCCCGGCTCCGTACACGTATACGATCAGCAGCGCAAATAAGTGCTGGAACGGCGTCGCCGCCACAAACGATTCAGGGTCGGGAAAAACATTCATCAATGCTTCGAGGTCGTCGGTTGCATACGCCACGCACATGTTGAGGATGAGAGGAATGGTAAAATAGCGCGCACCGATTCCGAGCATGAACAATATCCCCCCTATCATCTCCATATTTCCTACGAACACGGCATTAAATTCGGGGAAAGGAATATTCAGTGAAGTGAAAAACTCAATTGTGTTTTCCAGGTTGTTCAGTTTCCCCGCTCCGGACTGATAGAAATCGTACCCCCAATACAAACGGATCAACAAGAGTAACGGATGCTGAAGAAGGGGAATAAGAGAAGTGTATCGGGAATGAAACGCTCTTGCAAATTGAAGGATCTTTGATTTCATACGGCCGCTTTGTTATTTCGTGTTATGTGACAATAAGATTTTCGAGAACATCCCTCTTCCTACCCAATCGCTGAACCATTCAAAAACGTATTTTTCAAGTTCGGTCTGTCTCTGAGGAAAGCGTTGCGCGAGCACGTCGAATGCGTTCGAGAGAGGAGTGCCGCTGCACAGTTCGTTCAGCAAAACGTATTCTTCGTGCATCAATTGTTTGAACCAGGTGGTGTACTCTTTTCTATAGACGACCACCCAGTTTTTTTTGATGCCGATCTCGTTCTGTGTCGGCTCTTCATCCATCACGGCGCGGAGATAATCTGCAACCGGATAGACAAATTCCATTAACGTCAGCGCCGCTATCGGCACGAGCGAAGCACGTTCCCAATCCTCCGGTTTGACCGATGATAGTTCTTCTTGTGTCAGAATGGGTGATTGCGTGGCATCCATGTTCTCCGTCAGCGCCAGTTCGAGCTGCGCCAGATCGTACAGAAATTCCTTTTGGTCCAGCAACGATTCTTTGATGAACTGCGGAAATTTTTTTCCTAGATGATTGAGCGTGTAACTCTTTGAAGGATATTTTCCGACATATTCCAGTACGATTTCCTTGAACTTCTCTTCACTGAGAAAATGCCGGACGCCGGGGTAATCAATTGCCATTGAATCGACCATCCGCAGCACAAACATTCGTCTGTAGATCGCGATCCGTTCCACAGGAGAAAGTGTTTTGGACGGAAGGACATTCAAGTATGCTTCTTCATACGGAATTTCTTTCTGCGCTTCATCGGAACGCCACGCTTCGGCATCGTTGCCGTTGTGTTCGATGACGCTTTGCATCCAGCGTTGCAATGTGTCGAGAGGAATATTAGAGGGCATTGTTGGAACTCTTGTATTGCCGCGTGACGGCGCGTTCGGTGTCGTCAACGGATTCGACAGCCGTCACGTGCATTTTCGGTGCGTGCTTTGAAGTTCGATCGATCGGCGTAATGACCTGCTCACCTTTTTCCGACCGGTAGCGCTTTGCTTTCAACGCTTCCTGATGGACGATGTCGAATTCGGGAATATCTTCGTCCCACTCCAGTAGCGTGTTCCGTCCGCCGGTGCGTTGAAATGCGTACCGGTATAATTCCCACACCGCGTCGATCACATGATCGTTGTGCGTATCGAGAATGTGTGTTCCTTTGTTCGTATGTCCTGCCAAATGATACTGGCCGACAAGCGACGGATCGATTCTGTCGATAAATTCTTTTGCACTGAAATCATGATTGTATGCGCTGACGTATATGTTGTTCACGTCCATCAGCATGCCGCATTGAGACTCCTCCATCAAACGCGCATGGAAATCCCACTCCGTCATCGATGACGACGCAAATTGTGCATACGTCGAGACGTTCTCCAACACGAGCGGACGTTCCATAAAATCCATCACCTGCTTTACTTTGTTCACGATGTGATTCAACGACTGTTCAGTGTACGGGATCGGGAGAAGATCGTGCACATTGTGCGCATTCACGCCGGTCCAGCATAAATGATCGGATATGTACGGTGACTTCACTCTGTCCGCGAGCGCTTTTAATAATTTGAGATATTCAAAATTGACCGGATCGCTGCTGCCGATGGAAAGCGACACGCCATGCAGCACGATCGGATACCGCTCGGCAACTTTGTCGAGCACATACCGAACGTGCCCTCCCGATTCAAGGTATGTTTCGGAAATAATTTCGAACCAATCGACCTTGGGATTGTTCTCTAAGATATAATCGTAGTGAACACTCCGAAGCCCGACGCCAAATCCGAAATCAGGTATGTTCCATTTGTTGGGAGTCATTGCC
This sequence comes from Ignavibacteriales bacterium, assembly GCA_016182545.1. Classification (GTDB taxonomy): domain Bacteria; phylum Bacteroidota; class Ignavibacteria; order UBA10030; family UBA8401; genus SpSt-333. The sequence goes on along the minus strand of JACPGG010000007.1, from coordinate 64,608 downwards.
TCCACCCCTAAATCCCCTCCTCCAAAGGAGGAGGGGAAATGATGTTAGTTAGGTTTCTTCATATCGGTCTTCATGGTATCTTTTCCATTGCAACCGTCTTTGCCGCTGCAGCCGTCTTTGTGTTTTGCTTCTTTTCCGCTGCATCCATCTTTCCCTTTGCATCCGTCTTTTCCTTTGCAGCCATCCTTCCCTTTACAGCCATCTTTGCTCTTCTTCATATCCTTTCCTTTACATCCGTCTTTACCGCTACAACCGTCTTTCTTTGTTTCTTTCTTATCCTTCGCTTTAACAGGCGCCTTGTCCTGTGCATTAGCGATCGCTCCGCTCAGCATACCGGCAACAGCGGCGGTCATGAGCAGTTTTGAGAATTGTGTGGTTTTCATAAAAACTCCTTTATAAATGGTGAATGTGAATTTGTAAAGCTACAGCGTAACAATGATATAACGAATGCAGAATTAAATCGGATTGGTTTGTCCGCAAACATACCGCTTCTACAACCGATACGCAACTCCGATCAGAGGTACAATACTTTGAGTGCCGTGCTCAATGTCGTTAACGAGAATGTCTCCTCCGCGTTTGCTGTAATATCGCGGCCGATATTCAATTTTTACCAGTGCATCTATTTTCTCTAGAACAGGAAAACTGCCGCCGAGAGATAGCAACCAGGCAATCGTCGGGTGAAGCGTAAACGATCCGTCCGTTGCTCCGGAGGTATTCGGTATATCGTTCCGCGCATTGTCTTTGCGAGCTCCGTACGGAGCAAAACCGAGATCGAACGTAAGTTGTTTCCATTGCAACCGGATCAACGGACCGACCCAAAATTCCGTATATGTTCCGCCGATACCGCCCGTCGTTTGTGTTTTTCCCTCAGCATCAAATCCGTTAAAGTGTGCGAGGAACCGCTCTCCGCGATCAACGCGCGTAAAAATTCCGATGTGGAAAAATTCATAGATTTGATATCCTCCCGAAACAAGAACGCCGATCTGAAATTCATTGACCAATCGTTGTCCCCGTGTTTCACCAACCGCTTGTTTGATCTGCTGCTGAAAGTGCGAAATGGTTATTCCGCTTTCAATTCGCCATTCAGATTCCTTGTGTTGTGTGAAGAGGATCTGAATAATAATACTACCGAGCACAAAGAATTTTTTCATTACGGATGCGTGTCGTTCATGCGTGTGTAGTCAATCCCGGCGCTGTGGCATCCGATACATCCCGCACCTTTGTTAGTTACAGGATACGTCGGTGTGCCGGTCGGACTTGTTTCTGCCCATACCCAGCCGTTTGCGTCTGCATTGGCGTCCCCTTTTTTCTTAAAGAGGAAGACATACGTCGTGAGAACACCGTTATTGATCAGCTCTTTAACGATAAGAGATGAGTCGGCGAAAACAGTCCCTGCTTTTACTTTTCCATTCGCATCAAGATGTTGAGCAGCGATTGCATTGTATCTGGTACGAAGATGAGAATCGGGATGACCGGAACCGCCATTTTTTACAAGTGTATCGGTTGAGTTCTTGTAGAAAGTAAAACCTGCCGCATTTTTTCCGAGCATGTATAATTGTGCGTCGGTTGTTGTGGATTGGTTTTGCGAATTCGATTCCGCGGATGAATCATCGTTGCATCCGCCGAACATCACCAGTAATGCCAGCAGCAAAACGGTATATCTCATATCATTCTCCATATGGTTGAATTGTTGAAAATGATAAGTAAGTATACTTTTAACCTATCACAAAACTATCACGGCTGAATAAAATGATTATTGTTGCGGTTTTGCAATTAAAGCAACCGGAATTCCATACATCACATGCCCGATAATACTTCCGATCATCATCAATATCATCCCGTCTTCCGGAGCAGGCATTCCGCCCATTATTGCTCCCATCATCGCAATTGCTATCTGGGCAAAAATAAACACCGCAAACCCGAACGTCGCCCCTTTTACAAAAAGATTTTGAATTTTTACATTTGTAATGAAGAGGAATGTGTATCCAAGCGCAAAAATAACGCCGATCATAAAATGCATAAGCCATCCGATAACAATGGGAAATCCCGTCACCATTGAAAGCATTGCTGCCGCATTCATTTCCGGCAACCCCATCATTGGCGCCAGAAACATCACAACTGTCATGAGAACGGTTCCGGCGACTCCGGCAAGAATTGTGTTTTGAAGAGAAGGTTTCATACTGTTCATCCTTTCATACTGTAGTGTGAGAAGTTACTTACAATACATTAGTAGATGAACAACGGGAATCCTGACAGCAGTTACGAGATCTTTTTGATTATTTTTTCGATGGTCTTTTCGGCGGCAGAATCATCTCCGTCATGCGGAGAGTGTTGATGAAGATGACCCTTGAGAAGATTCTCGAGAAGTGCAGATTGTTTTTCATAGCGCCGGCATGCATCGCACATCATCGTGTGAAAGCGGAGTTGAAATTTTTCGCCGAATGTAAGCGAATCGGACATTTTTTTCTCTATTAACAGCGTTGCCTTATCGCAAGAAATCATTAAAGCGTTCATATTCTCTCTCCCCCTGTTTCACGAAACCAATGGTATTCCAGGCAGCGGCGCAATTGCAGTTTCGCTCTGTGAATGATCTGCCAATAATTGGTCGGGGAAATGTTCAAATCCTGACAGATGTTTTCCGTTTTTTTTTCTGTAATGAATTTCAGGTTAATGCAGGCGAGCCACGATTCGGGTAATTTGTCCAAACAGGATTGCAATACGTTTAGAAACTGCTCGTTGTCCAAAAGGTGTTCATCTTCATTCCATTCCTGCGGCATTG
>JACPGG010000007.1:26169-61822 GCA_016182545.1 Ignavibacteriales bacterium | reverse complement strand
ACCGTCCGGTGCAAAGAAATGTTCCAACGTCGAATCAACGCCGGAGGGATAAACAGGCAATTTTGATTTGGACCGGTAGTATTCAGATATTTTATTGTTTAAGATCGAAATGAGCCATGTTTTCGGCTGGCTTTCTTTTCGGAATGCAGCGAACTGTTCTACTGCAGCAACAAAAGTATCCTGCACTAAGTCTTCTGCAATTTGAACATCAACAACCTTCCGTCGCGCCCATGCAAGCAGGTCTTTTGTGTAGAGCCGTACCCATCGGGTGATTTCGCTGTTTGAACGTTCCATATTCGGGTGATTCAAAATAGAAATTCAAACGATGGTTTACAAGGATGATTTAGTGAGGATGACTTACGTGCACAGGCAATGTGAATGAAAAGGCGGTTCCCTCGTTCACCTTGCTGTCAACGTCGATGGTAAGACTGTGGACTTCAAGGATCTTTTTTACAATTGCGAGACCGAGCCCGGCGCCGTCGTTTTGGAAAATATTTTTCTGACTCCCCTTATTGTAGCGGTCGAATATATTGGGGATATCTTCAGGCAGAATTCCTGAACCTGTATCCGAAATTTTTACGTCAACTCCGTCGGAAAGCCGGTGGAGCTCAATCCGCACAATGCCGCCGGATGGCGTGAACTTGATTGCGTTGTCGACAAGATTTTGAATGACGCGGTCGATCAACGCAATATCCGCTACGATCATCGGCAGGTCTTTTGGAAAAACACACTGAAACGTAATTCCTTTTTTCTCGGCTATGATGAGATACTTCTGTCCGATGTCCTGCACAAGTTCGGAAATGGAGAACGGCTCCGGATTCGGCTTGGTCTGTTTCGCTTCGAGTTTGGATAGTTCGAACAATTCTTCAACGAGTTTCCTCAGCCGCTCCGTGCTTGTAAGAACGGTTTTCAAGTACTGCTCTCTCTCGTCTTTCGTCAATGATTCCGTTTTGATCATGAGCGTTTCGATATAGCCGTGAATCGTTGAAAGCGGTGTACGGAGATCGTGCGACACATTGGCGACAAGTTCTCGCCGCAGCGAATCCATCGTTTTGATCTCCTCCAGATTCTTGACGATCGTGTCCGCCATTTCGTTGAAGGAAGTCGCCAGTTCGTTCAACTCTCCCGTGGACGAAAGCTGAATGCGGGCGTTGTAATTCCCCTTCTTAAATTCGTGCACTGTTCGGATGATGGTCCTCAGATTTTTTGTAATGTAGAGAAGAGCAATCAATCCAATGACCGCAGCACCGATCAATGTGATCGTCGTTGTCCGTGCGCCGATGCGGAGAATGTAACTGCCGATCAACAGGTTGAAATTGCTGTCGAACTCTTCGCTGCCGAGAATGACATACAGATACCCGATCAGTTTCTCTCCGTCGGTTATTTTTGCAGCGGAAAAAGTCTTCTTAATGCCGAGTTTCTTCGGGTCTTCACCTTCGAGAAATTCCGGAGTTTTCAAGCCGACAAATTTCCTGATCGGTTCGACGGAAACCGATTCGCACTGAATATGCTGATTGGTGGGGCAGTGCGAGACGATGTTGCCGAGCGTATCGAGCACATACACTTCGATACTGGGATTAAAGATCTTCTGGATCGTGTAAATTTCCTCCAGGCGTACCGAATCGAGCTGATGATTGACAAGCGGTTTATAATAGTTCAGCATCCGCTGCGCAACGCGCGCATTCAGCCGCTGGTTGGCTTCCTGAAAGTACATCTCCGCGGAGAATGCGACGACGTAGATATAAATCGCGCCGAGGATGAACAGCAGCGCAACAAACGTCGCGGATATTTTCCAGTAGAGACTTTGAAAAAGTTTGGTCATTGGCTTTTTTAGAGTAGTCAGCAATCAGTAGTCAGTATCAAGTATCCAGCATCGAGTATTTAATAACCGCTGACAACAGACATCTAAATACTGACATACTTATGTCTAAGAGATCTCTTCCAGTTCCGCGAATCTATACCCCACTCCCCACGCCGTCAAAATATATTTCGGTTTCGACATATCCTTCTCGATCTTTGACCGCAGACGATTGATATGCGAGTTGACCGTATGATCGTATCCGTTGAACTGATATCCCCATACCAATTCCAGCAATTGTTCGCGCGTGTACGTTTTACCGGGATGGCTTGCAAAAAGTACGAGCAGATCGAACTCTTTCGCTGTCAGATCGAGGCGCTTGCCGCTTAAGAGTACCTTCCGTCGGTCACGATCGATTTCCAGTTCACCAAATGAGAGGAGTGCTGATGCATCGCCGGTTTTTGTTTCGCTTTGCATCGCTTCCATTCTGCGGAACATCGCCTTCACCCGCGCGATGAACTCTCGCACGCTGAACGGTTTGGTGAGATAATCATCGGCGCCGACCTCCAGTCCGAGCACTTTATCCAACTCTTCTGATTTTGCGGTGAGCATCAGGATCGGTGTGTTGTTCTTCTCAGCACGTACTTTTCTGCACACTTCAAGCCCGTCCATCTTGGGGAGCATCACATCGAGTACAACAAGATCGTATTTGTTCTTCACGATGTTGTTGAATCCTTTTTCGCCGTCGTGCACGATCGTGACTTTACAGTTCAAGTCCTTTAAATGAATATCGAGAAGTCCGGTGATATCTTTATCGTCTTCAATGACGAGTACGTGTTTCATATATTTTGACATATGTGCTGTGCACCATTTTTATAATGGTACCCAACATCGCAATTAAATTCAATTCGTTATTTTATCAGCATCATTCGTCGCGTCAGCGACATACCGTTCACGGTCAATTTATAGAGATATACGCCGCTGGAAAACCGCGATCCGTCAAATTGTATTGTGTACGTCTGAGCCGGCTGCTGTTTATCAACCAACGTCGCCACACGGTTTCCCAGAACGTCATAGACAGATACAACAACATGCGATGATGTCGGTACGGAATATTGTATCGTCGTTTCCGGATTGAACGGATTTGGAAAGTTTTGATTCAGTTCAAACGACCGTGGAGTATTCTGTTTCCCGTCCTTTGCTCCCGTTAAAGTTGAATATGCAATATACTCCGATTGATACACTGTTTTCGTTGATGTGCTTTGAATAAAAACGACAATACCGGTCTTTGAGATATCCGAAACGTTACCGAGTGTTGCCGACGAGGTGACAACGGCATTGTTCGACTGATCGAACTGAAACGATTGTCCCGATGTTCCCGTCAGCATTTTTCTCATCACATAGCCGACGTACGAGACATGTTCTACGGCAATGATATGCGCGACCAGGTCTGTTTCGTTGATCATTCCGGTCTTCTTCAATGAGGCTGAAACGGAGAGTGTTATTCCATTTTTACTTCCGCTCAACATTATTTCAACGGGACTTTCAGTTGACATGCGTGCGTCAAGACTTGCGGCGAACGACGAGTATGTCCTTCCTTGATTGATGCCGTCGAAAAATGTATTCGGCGTCGATGTCGGTCCGTTGTAATAGGAATTGCGCGACGCTGGCTCCGTCGTGTTTGCTTGTGCGAGCTGATCGTCCGAGTACGGAAACAGCGTATGATAAAAAATATACCGCACTCTGCCGGCATTCGGACTTGTGGAGGCGAACGAATTCAACGCTGTGTGCGCTCCGGGGCATACAGTGCAATGTGAATTGGTGAACATTTCAACGAGCACGTTCCGCTGGGATGCAAGTGTGTATGTTGAAGCAACACACAATAAGCTACAAATTACAAGAATGATCTTCATAGTTTCTCCTCTCAAGCCATCCGATAGATGTGTCAAATAATGACTTGTCGAATAGCCGCTCTCTATAAATTAAATGATGCTTCTCAATGTAAACCTCACTCCCTCAAACGGCAATTGGTACTGGCAAACACCGTTGGAACAGACCTGTCCTCCCCGTTCTCTACCGTATGATACGGTTGTCGTGTGAGACTGTCCGAAGGTATATCCTATTTCACCAACGAACCAATCGCGTCTTCCCGACGGATCCGCCGTATCTGTCGTGTGCTCATACCGCGCGGAGAATGAAAAATCCGGCGAGCGCGTAACGATGATGGTCAGCATCTGTGTATAAAAATGTTCGTTGCTCGAGTTGTAACTGTCGTACGCAAATTCATGTTCCGAATGGACGATGACAGAATATGCCTCCGTCAAACCATGTTGAATCTGCAGCGGAATGATCGTCGCCTGCTGCGTATGGCTGAATTGCGCGCCGGTAAAATCATTGTAGAGAACATTCGCTCGGCGGGCAAATCCTATCCTGATCGCCGATCGTTCTTCGTAGTAATGTTCTCCTTCAGCAAAAAATTCCCAGTACGGCGAGAGCTGCCGTTCGAGCGATGGAAGCAAACTGTTGTCCCGTTTCCGTTCAGCAAATGAGAACGAAGCAGTATTGTAGTCATAGTAGTGATGCCTGCTCGCGACACTTGCATTTACATTGAGCGTTGTCGATGACGATGGCGAATAAAATCCCTCGACCTGCAGCCCCACCTCGTCACTGAAATCGATCTGATGAATGGCGCGGGTCAACAGCGTGTAATTGTGTTCCTTCTGTACGATCGGAGGATTCTGCAGCGGCAGCATGCGTGTGGCTCGTTCGCTTGCTCCGCGATCGAACGGATCGCGAATATCGAACCGGTAATCTTTGTACTCCGCGGTGATGCCAAATCCCTTTCCATTATATGACAGCGATCCGTAGATCCCGTATCCCTTTTGCGACACCGTATCGGTTACGACATTCGTCCACTTATGCGCATACCCGATGAATCCATGGAACGGACCAAATCGAACGGCGGAATATACTTCCGGAATTTCCGCTGCGATCTCCTTGCTTCCGACAAATTGCGGAAGAGTCCCCTTGGTTTCTATGAAACTTGTTCCCACAACAATTCCTTTCACAGGTTTCAGTTCCACGTTCGCACCGCGGATTGAATATCGTTCATGGCGCGTAATGATCACCGAATCTCTGAAATCAAGCGTTCCTCCGATTATTGTCGCTGAAACGGAAGATGATTGATACTGCGCTTTCACTCCGTCCATCCATGAATCGTACGCGAGTCCGCGATTTTCAAAAAGATTAAGTGCAAGGCCGCGTCCAAACAGTTCGTTGAAATTACCGGCGCGCAGCATAAAATTTTCGTCTCGATATTCTATGAATCGACGCTTGAATCCCTGAAATCTCTCACCAATTTCCGGCGGATCATCAACAAGCAGCCGGAATCCCACAGTGACCGACGGCTGAACATTCAATCGTACATCGGTCAGGTTTTCAAAGTATGTGAACGGCTGAGAAAATCCTGCCGTGCCCCTCTCTCCGTTTCCGTATCGAAGAATATTTGAAACAGACGGTGTAACAGATTGTGCATTTGCCAGTGATGCAACCAAACAGAGTACAATCGGTAATGCACCGCCGCTTTTATTGAACATTCTCCACCGTAAGTGTTTCTAAGATTGCTTCCTCCAATTTTTTTTCATCGCCCGGTTTGTATCCGAGCGCTTTGTACGCAACCTTCCCGTTCCTGTCGAGCAGGATACTCAACGGAATATTCTGCAGGTTGAACTGCTGTGCGATTTCACCTCCCGGATCGAGAGCAACATAAAATGTGAATTGCTGCGATGAAACATACGACGCTACTTTTGCAACACTCTTTTGATTATCCTGATTTACCGCAACAATGGAAAAGTGCCGCTCTCTGTATTTTTCAAACAACGACTGCAATTGCTTCATTTCAATCTTGCACGGCTCGCACCACAGCGCCCAGAAATTGATTAAGACGGGACCGCGAGCGGTCAACTCTTCAATCGAAATTTCTTCGCCGCCAATTGTTTCAACGGCAAGAGTCCGATAGTCTTGACCCGATAATAAAGTAACGAAGAAAAAAAGGGAGAGTAATAGTTTCATAAGTGCCGATTGTTTTGACAACGTACTCTGAAACTATCACAAATGTATCACAGGGGGATAAAAATCATATTACCGCAACGCACTTTTGAACCAGGCAATCATATCTATCAAACATTGTTCACCGATCTGGTGACCAAACGGATATTCTTTATACGTTATCAGTGCGTTGGATTTGTCGAGAAGTTCTTTTGTCTTTCGTGCGGAGGTAATTGGTATGACCGGATCGTTGGTGCCGTGGGAGATGAAGATGGAAAGTGTATCGAGATCATTCAACCTGTACTCTTTCTCGAGTTGCAGCGGCGCAAATCCACTGAGGGCAAGAATCCCTTTGCAAAGTTTCGGCTGCGTCAACGCAATGGCGTATGACATAATCGCTCCCATGCTGAATCCGAGAAGAAAAAGCTGTTTCGTTTGGATCGTTGACATGAAAGAAAGAATTTCGTTCTTACTTTTTAAGAAACTCTCTTCGTCCACCGTGCCGTCGTCGAACAGTTGGAACCACGTATAGCCGCCCCAATCGAACTCGTACGGTGCCCGGAGGCTGTACACGGTCAACCGCGGATCGAAATATTTTTTTATTCCGAATAGATCGTGCTCATCCGCACCACGTCCGTGAAGCATAATGACCGTGGGATTGTTTTCAGATGGTTGTTGTGCGGGAGCGTGCAAATGTTGAAGCATAATATTTTAAAAAATAGATGAACCCAATTTTGTCGTCAGTAATTCAAGCGCTTTCATTCCCATCACGGAGTTTCCTTTTGCATTCAGCCGCGGACTCCATGTTGCGACTGCGTACTTGTGCGGATGAAGCGCCACGATGCCGCCGCCAACGCCGCTTTTTCCCGGCAACCCGACTGTAAAAGAAAATTCTCCCGCTTCGTCGTAAAATCCGCACGTCTGCATGACCGCGCTCAATCGCTTTGTCTGGCTCTTCGTCAGAATTTCTTCATGGGTGTTGGGAAGTTTTCCGTGATTGGCGAAGAGCAGAAATGCCGTCGCCAGATCACGGCACGACATTTCCAGCGAACAGATATGAAAATAGATATCCAGCACTTCGTCGACGGTATGATGAATATTCCCGAACGACTTGACCAGATTTGCAAGTGCGGCGTTCCGGAAGCCGAATTCTTTTTCCGACGCGGCGACATGTTCGTTGAATGATACGGACTGATTGCCCGACAGTTTGCGGACGAAATTCAGGATCTCCTTTTTCGGATGTTTCAATTTGTCGATCAGGATATCGCACACAACCATTGCACCGGCGTTGATCAACGGATTTCTCGGAATTCCTTTTTCGTATTCCAATTGCACCAATGAGTTGAACGAACTCCCCGACGGTTCGACGCCGACCCGTTTGAATACCTTCTCCCCGATCAATGAAACGGCGAGTGCAAGAGCGAATACTTTTGAGATACTTTGAATAGAAAATTTCTCGTCGCTATCACCGATGAAAAAATCATCACCGTCCAGCGTACGCAAATGGATTCCGAATTTATCCGGATCGATCTTTGCCAATTCGGGAATATAGTTGGCTACTGTGCCTGTCTGTTTCAGCGGCAGTGCTTCGTTGTAGATTTCGGTGAGGATACTATTATAACGGGACGACATACTGCAGTTCTATTTCAGAATATTTTGAACACCGACCCGTATCATCATTACCGCGATGGCAACGAGGAACAGTGCCGCTACTTTTGCAAATGCTTTCGATCCCCCTTCACCCATAAATTTGATGATATAATCCGAATGACGGAATGTGAACCACACGATGAACAGATTGAGAATTAGCGAGATCATTGATATCCAATATCCGTACGCATCGACGATAATGATAATGGAAGTCAACGCGGCAGGACCCATAATGAGCGGGATACCGATCGGCACAACACCGACCGATGTATTTGGTTTTTTATGTTCATCGCTGGAAAAAAGAAGATCGGTGACGCCGAGGACCAGAAGGACGATTCCGCCGCCTATGCGAAAATCATTGTCGGTAATGCCGAGAAATCTGAAGATCACTTTTCCGAGAACGAGGAAAACCAACGCTACGGCGCCCGCCGTCAGCGTTGCTTCAACGATCAACTGCCGTTTCGATTTCAACGTCATTCCCGCAGTCAGCGAAAGAAACAGCGGTACAAGTCCCGGCACGTCGATCGCAACAAAGAGGGGAATGAATGCCATGATCAGGTCGTTGAATATGTTCCAGATCTCTTTCATCGCACCTTACATTTCTATTCCTGCTTTTTGCAATTCCTGTTTGATGGTTTTAACGGCGTCCGATTCTGAAATCAATATCCGTGATCCGGAATTTTTCACCGCTTGTTCGATCGTTCCTTTTCTGTCGCTCAACCATTGCCAGATGCTGTACCCGAGACGGTACCGGTCGTTTGTTTCGCGGGTGGGAATTGACGAGACACTTGTATATGCGATTTTTTCAAGAGAGGTCGGATCGAATTCTTTTACTTTTGACGGGGGTACGGTCATGATTTTTCCTTTATTTGTTCATCTGAAGATACTCCGAAAAATCGTCAGAAGAAACTTTATGACAGGAGCATTTTTTCTTTCACACCCAGAATTTTCAGCATATTTTCCGTGATCGTTTTCATCAGCGATCCGTGACGCTCGTCCACACCAAATCGCATTGCGTAATTCTGTGTTGCCTCGATCATCCCGACGTCACGCCCCGCTTTTTCGCTCAGATAATATTTGTTCGTCATTATTTCGATGTACAATTCAGCCGCAGTCTTTCCCGGCAAAACATCGACTATTTTCTCTCGACGAAAGACTTCGCAGATCGGCACGAAGATCGTTTCGTACCAATCCCGTGTTGCCTCGGCGAGTGAAATTTCTTTTTTCGTCCGTTCGCCGATGTACCATTTGTGTTCTTCAATGTGTTTCAAAAAGAGATCGACATACGACGGATCGGAGATACTTCCCAAAAATTTATCAATGTTGAACGACGTTTTCTGTTCGAATTTTTTCTTCTTCCGTTCGACATTGTACAGCGCTGTGTATGCCTTAAGAATGTATTCTTTGTCTTCTTCCGTTGCAACTTCTTCGCGCAGCACCCCGCTTGCTTTGAGGTCCTCATTGATCCACTCCATCGACTCAAAGAAAAAGTTCAATTCCGATTCGCGCATCGATTTCGAAAGTTTCTGACGTATCTCGACCGTTTCTGCGTCGGAAAGATACGCCATCAGAAAAGTCCGCTTGCCGACAAACGGGACGTCTCTCTTTTCAAATTTTATGAGTGTATTGGCAAGCGATGCATCTCCCCAGTACACCCCGTTGCCGTGCAGTTGCACAAACAGGCGTACGATTGCATCCCAGATTTTTTGACGATTTTCTTTTCGGAAGTTGCGGGAATAGAGCAGCGAATCGGGAAGGACCTTTTCGACGAGCAGCGTAACGGTGTGTGAAATATGATTCTGCTCATAGTGTATCCCTATCGGCGTGTTGACGGCAATCGGTGCTTCTTCTCGGACTTTTTGAGATCTCTTCACTAATCTCTTTGATGCCGAATGAAAATCTTCCCTGCTGAACGAAGATGACGGTGTGGCGCGAAATTCCCCGTTTAATGTCGAGCGTCCGCACGCCGTTTTCTTCCCAATCGGAGATAGGGAGATGCCACGGGAGTCTTTTCAGATCATCACTGAAGATCGGATCGACATGGAAACGGATGTTGGGCGAGTGTTTCATAATGAACACTCAAAGATAAGAATAATTTCTTCGGAAGGATGAAGTGAAATTCTTGTTATGCTGTCTCTTTGCTCTTTCCATACTTCACCTGCAAATATTTGATGATGCCGGGAAGGATGGAAAGAAAAACGATGACGATAATGACGAGTTCAAGATGTTGAATGATTTCAGGAAAGATCGTTCCGAGATAATATCCGCCCAGCGTCATGCTCAACACCCACGAAACGCCGCCGACAATATTATACGTAGCGAATTTCGGATACGACATTTCCGCGATGCCTGCAACAACGGGTGCAAACGTGCGGGCAAAGGGCATCCAGCGTGCCATGACGATCGTGATACCGCCGTACTTTTCATAGAACTCTTTTGTTGCAAGGAGGTGCCTTCTCTTGAAGAAACGGGAATCTTCGCGCGAGTACAATGCATGCCCGCCGGTTTTACCGATGTAATATCCGACTGCATCGCCGACTACCGCAGCAATACATAAGAGGAGGCATAATTCATAAATGTTGAACATCCCTTTTGCGGCGAACAGACCTGCGGTGAACAGCAGCGAGTCACCCGGCAAAAAAAATCCGATCAGCAATCCTGTTTCGGAAAAGACAATGAGGAATAAACCGACGTATCCTGCCCAAGCAACAAGCGCCTGAATGTCCCGAAGTTTGTCAAAAAAGTCTTTAATGAATTCCATAGGATCTTAATAAGGTTCTAAAATTCCCGCGTTCAAAAGATAAAGCAATCCGCATCCGACAACAATTCTGTAAATAATGAAAAGATACGTTGAATGGTTTTTTAGATAGTTCAGCAGAAAAGCGATCGATGCATAACCGACAATTCCGGAAACGATCGTTGCAACGATCAGGTTCAACACACCGACATCTGATGAAAAGAGTAATTCTCTTTCTTTTACTAATTCCAAAATACCCGCAGCAAATACCGATGGAAGCGATAACAGAAACGAAAACCGTGCAGCGGTTTCACGGCTCAATCCGACGAACAATCCCCCCGTGATCGTTGTTCCCGAACGAGATGAACCGGGAACAAGTGCCACCGCTTGCGCAAGACCGATGAGTATCGCCTCTTTCCAGCCGACAGAATCCAATGACTTCAATTGAATGCCGCTTGCAATTCTTTTTTTTGTGAGTTGTTCGGCAGCCATTAACAGCAGTGCGAGCACAATAAGTGACGTACTGATGACATACAACGAACGGAAAGAAGTTTCGATTTCATTTTTTAGAAGCAATCCTAATATGACGATCGGGATCGTTCCGGCAGCGATCATCCAGCCGAGTTGTGCTTCCCGATCATAGAGCAGTTTTCCGGAAAGAATACCCTTCACGACGGACGATGAAATGCCGACAATATCCTTAAAAAAATAGATGAGCACAGCGACTAACGTCCCGAATTGAATCACAGCAGTAAACGCTGCTCCGGGATCGCTCCATCCAGCAAGCGCAGGGACGATGCGCAGATGCGCCGTGCTGCTGATGGGAAGAAATTCCGTCAGTCCCTGTATGATGCCGAGGATGATTGCTTGAAAGAGATCCATAAGTGTTTACAATAAAAAAGAGGAGAGCATCTCCTCTTTTCGACGATTCAAGGTACTAAAAAATATCTTCCTTTCAAATCTGGTTCAGATAGTTGTTGAATTCGTCTAATTAATATTGTAACGTAACCGAACATTCTTATCGGATAATTAATTTTACTTTTTTATCACAATTTACCATAAACACCCATGAGCACTTCAGCATCAACCAAATCGCAGTTCGCAACGCTGGTGACGGTCTTCTTCTTTTGGGGATTTCTGGCGGCGTCGAACGGTGTCTTCATTCCGTTCTGCAAAGAACATTTTAGTCTCACCCAATTTCAATCGCAATTGATCGATCTGGCGTTCTATCTTGCGTACTTTGTCGGATCGCTTTTCTTGTATCTGACGGAACGGTTGATGAAGATCGACTTTCTCAACAAGATCGGCTACAAGATGGGAATTGCATATGGTCTCTTCATATCGGCGGCGGGCGCAATTGCAATGATCGGCGCAGTCAATATCGGCAACTACTGGCTCATTCTCAGCGCCTTGTTCCTGATTGCGATCGGATTTTCACTTCAGCAGACATGCGCACAGCCGTTTGCCATTGCTCTCGGAAATCCTGAAACGGGAGCGCACCGGCTCAATTTAGCAGGGGGTATCAATTCATTCGGGACAACGATTGGACCGCTCATTGTGAGTTATTTTCTTTTTGGAGGATTGACGCGTAACGTGCAGGTTGAGATTAGTTCGGTGAATCAAATGTATGTCTTTCTTGCGGGACTGTTTATTGCAGTGGCAGTATTTTTCATCTTTTCAAACCTACCCAAGATCACGCAAGATGAACATATTGAAGCGGGACGCGGTGCGTTAAAATACCCGCAGCTTGTTTTCGGCATGATCGGCATTTTTGTCTACGTCGGCGTTGAAGTGACCATCCAAAGCAATTTAGGCGCGCTGTTGAAGTTGCCGGAGTTTGGCGGATACGATGAATCTGAGATCTCACATTTCATTTCTCTCTTTTGGGGAAGTTTGATGATCGGTCGATGGACCGGAGCCATTACTGTGTTCAACTTACCAAAACTATGGAAAAATATTTTGACCGTTGTCGTCCCATACATTGCGTTTGCCGTTGTGCTTGGTGCAAACAAGTTGGGTGGAACCGACGTCAGTGATCTGTATGTCTACGCATTTGTCATTGCAATTCAGGTTGTCGGATTTTTTATCGGGCAGGAGAAACCGGCAAAAACATTGTTGACATTCTCCATGCTTGGAATGGCGGCGATGATGGTTGGAATGTTGACAACAGGAAAAATTGCGATCTTTGCATTTGTCAGCGGCGGATTATTCTGTTCAGTGATGTGGCCCTGTATTTTTTCTCTTTCAGTCGCCGGACTCGGCAAGTACACAAGCCATGGCTCTACGTTTTTGATCATGATGATTCTCGGTGGTGCCCTTATTCCCCCATTCCAAGGGTGGCTTGCTGACGTAATGAATGATATACATATGTCATATTTCATTACTGTATTCTTATTTGGTTACCTTGCGTACTTTGCAATTAAAGCAAAGAAGGTCCTGAAAGCACAGGGGATAGATTACGAAACCTCAGCATCGACTGCACATTAACAAAATTGAAGAACTGAAACAAAAAACGTCCTGATGAAGGACGTTTTTTGTTTGGTGGGGTCGGAAAAATTATTTCGGTACTATGCACCGGGAAGTTTCGAGTATTCCTGCATTGCCATACCGGTCAATTCTTCTTTTAATTCTTTCGACATCAACACTTTGTCCCAATATTTTGTTTTGTCGTTCCTGTCTTGTTCGGATGGCACACCGACAAACATCCCGTTCTTTCCATCGGCGATCTTGAATCCTTTGATGGTGATTCCTTCGGCAGTCTCGAGGTCAAAGAAAGCCTTTAAGCTTCCGGATCCTGTAGATTGCTTCATGTTGACTACTTTCATAACTCCTCCCTCTTTTATTATAGATGTATTTGATGAGTTAAATACCGCTGATAATTGCCTGCCGAATAGCCATCAACCAAGCGTGTTGTGAGTTTATTAAATTTTAAAGAAGATGTCAAGTACTAAATAAGAGAATACTTATTTCCTTCGATTGCTGCCCGAACGAAGCCATTGGCGTCTTTTAGCCGTAATGTCGCCTCTTCATAGTTTGCGTTTGCTTTTATCATTACAATGGCTGTTTTAACATGCCCTTTTGCCTCAACAAGGTATTTTTCTGCTTCTTCATAGCTGACGTTAGTAATAGTCATGACTACGCGCTTAGCCCGCTCGACCAGTTTCTTATTTGTCATCTGAAGATCGATCATCATATTTTCATAGATTTTCCCGAGTCGGATCATTGCGGTTGTTGTGATCATGTTCAAAATCAATTTTTGAGCTGTGCCGCTCTTCATGCGTGTCGATCCCATTATTACCTCCGGACCTACTTCTGCACAGATTGCAACGTCCAGTGATTCAGCCAAATGTTTGAATTCCGGCAACTCAAGATTGGTCCGAGGATTTGTGGTAACGTATATCGCTTTTGCACCTAATTCCTTGGCACGCTGAATTGCTCCAATGACATACGGCGTTCGCATACTGGCGGCTATACCACAGACAATATCATTTTTACCCACTTCTTTTTTGTCTATATCGTGAGTGCCCCCCTCCGGTTTATCTTCAGCACCCTCAACTGCGCGGAACATTGCTCCTTCGCCCCCCGCAATCATTCCCTGTACCATTTCAAATGGCACTCCAAACGTAGGGGGACATTCCGATGCGTCGACAACGCCAACACGACCGCTGGTTCCGGCACCAACATAGATCAGTCTTCCCCCCTTGACAAATCCACGCACAACAAGTTCCACGGCTTGTGTTATATATGGGATTTGTGTTTCGACAGCCAATGCAACCTTTTTGTCTTCGTCATTGATTATCGAGAGTATTTCCGGGATAGAACGAGCATCGATATCCATTGAATTGGGATTGCGCTGTTCCGTTGAGAGTTTTTTGAGTTGATCGAATAGTTGTTTTTTTTCCATAATGTTTATTGATGAGCAATGACAAGTTGTTTGTCGAGGTTTTGGAACTCTTCGCTCCCTGCGAAATTTAATGGAATGTTATACAAAGCCACTTTCGGATATCTTTGACGTGCAAAATTTTCCTCTTCATGGATTTCGTTTCCCTTAAACGTAATTAACGATGGTTTGGAGATGACGATTTTTTCATTCAGTAAATAGGCTGCTGTATTATTCTGTGAAGTTGATTTGAGAAATTGAAACCCCCAATCAAACAGATTGATGAGATTGCTGACAGATCTGGCTACAACTACATCAAAGGAATTTTTAAGTCCATCTTTATTGTGTAACTCCTCGGCTCTTCCCCAGATTGTTTTTGTATTGGTCAACGATAAGGAGTTAATCATTGACTGAACAGCCGCAATTTTCTTTTGAGTAGAGTCTAAAAGTAAAAATGTGCATTCTGGCAACAGTATTGATAGTGGAATGCCCGGAAAACCGCCGCCCGTGCCGAGGTCTAGAATTTTTGCGCCCGATAGAAATTTGATTTTAAACAACATTGTAATTGAGAGAGTAATATGTCCCCGCCATATATTTTCTTCATTTTTTCTTGAAACTAAATTTATTTTTTGATTCCACTCCAACAACAGCGTTTTGAACAATGATAACGCAGAAATTTGTGTATCCGTTATAATAATGCCATTCTTTTTGCAGAGAGTGTACAGCCAAAGTTCTTCTTCGGTCATTGTTTCACGTGGAACAGATTAGTGTGATTCAAAATGCTGTTTTAAAAAAATGCTGAGAACGGAAACATCGGCATTTGTAACGCCGGCAATTCTTGATGCTTGTCCAATGGAGTGTGGACGGATCTTTTGTAACTTCTCCTTTCCTTCTGCACTTAACGAAGGAATTTTTTTGTAATCAAAATTTTCGGGTATTAGATATTCTTCGAACTTCGCAAAGCGATTGATTTGTTCGTTTTGCCGTTGAATGTAACCTTCATACTTTACATCTATTTCAACTTGTTGACTTATAACCGGGGAGTGTAAAGACGATCGAACAACAACGTCTTCCACAACATTAATAATGTCTCCCACCGATATATTTGACCGGCGTAAAATTTTTCCCAAAAGATCATTTTCAGTGATTACGGTTTCAGATTTTTCTTCCAGTATTTGATTTATCTTGTTTGGAGTAATCGTCACCTTAGAAAAATAGTCTATTGCTCGTTGAATCATCTCCTCTCGTTCATCTAGTAACTCGATCAATTCATTTGCTATAAGTCCGATCTCATTCCCCATTCTCATTAGCCTCCGATCAGCATTGTCTTGACGAAGCAGCAATCGATATTCGGCGCGAGATGTAAACATTCGATACGGCTCATCTGTGGATTTGTTGATAAGATCATCTATCATGACGCCGATGTACGCTTCACTTCGCTGAAGTATCAATGGCGGTCGCTTTTGTACTTTGAGCGCAGCATTAATGCCTGCAACCAATCCTTGCCCCGCCGCTTCTTCGTATCCCGACGTTCCATTTATTTGACCCGCAAAAAACAACCCTTCAATTTTTTTGGTTTCGAGTGTATGTTTCAATTGGTGCGGAGGAAAATAATCGTATTCGACAGCATATCCCGGACGAATCATTTTTACATTTTCTAATCCGGCTATTGTTCGCAGTCCTTCGTATTGAATTTCTTCGGGCAGACTTGTTGAGTAACCGTTAACATAGACAACATTTGTGTCGTATCCTTCCGGTTCAAGAAAAATTTGATGGCGTTCTCTTTCTGCAAAGCGAAAAATTTTATCTTCGATTGATGGACAATATCGAGGACCAATTCCCTTAATACGACCGGTGAACATCGGCGAGCGGTCAAATCCTTTTTCCAATATTTTATGCGTTGATTGATTCGTGTATGTAAGATACATCGGAATCAATCTGTTTATAATTTTTTCTGTTTGGTATGAAAATGGAATTGGTGGATCATCGCTGTTTTGAATTTCTGTCTTGGAAAGGTCAATGGAGTTTAAATCAATCCGTGGTGGAGTTCCGGTTTTAAGTCTACCAGAAATAAAACCTAATTCAACAAGTGATTCAGTTACCCCTTTTGCAGGTGCTTCGCCAAATCTTCCGCCACTTCTATGTCGCTCACCGGTGTGCATCAATCCATTCAGGAAAGTGCCAGCGCAGAGAACCAATGAGTCACATAGAATTTCATGTCCGAGAAACGTTTGGATCCCTTTGATAATTTTGCTTTCAACTTTAAGTGTGGCAACAGAGTCCTCAAGCAGATCAAGATTCTTTTGATTCAAGATTCTTGATTGGGCATCCTTTGAGTACCATTCCCGGTCGCTCTGACAACGTGGAGACCATACGGCAGGTCCTTTTGAAGTGTTAAGCATCTTAAACTGAATTCCCGTTGAATCTGCAATCTTACCCATCTCGCCGCCAAGTGCATCTATTTCACGAACAAGGTGTCCCTTTGCGGTCCCACCAATTGCCGGATTGCAAGACATTCTACCAATTGCATTCGATTTTAATGAAATTAAAAGAGTAGAACATCCCATCCGCGAAGCAGCCAAAGAAGCCTCAATACCGGCATGCCCGCCTCCAACAACGATTACATCATATTTCGATTTAGGAACTTTTATGAGCATAATGTTTCACGTGAAACAGATTACTTACCAATGCAAAATTGGGAAAAAATATTGTTTAATATATCGTCGGGAGTGGTTAACCCAATGATTTCACCAAGATAGTTCAGAGCATCTCTTAAGTCAACCGCAATGAATTCGCCGCTCATCCCATTTATTAGAGAAATTTTTGCATTTTGTAGCGACTCAATTGCTTTGGCTAATGCATCTTTATGTCTGGCGCTTGTAATTATTACAGAACTTGATAAGGAGTCATAATCTGGAATAGAGGTTTTCAACAGAATGTTCTTTAGTTTGTCAATTCCACTATGCTTCAGACAGGATATTTTGATTTTCTCACCTTTCGGTAGAGTATCACTATCAAATAACTCGTTACGAATATCAACTTTGTTGATTGCAAATAAAGCATGAACATCACTTCTTAAAGACCCGATAATCTCTTGATACATAGTGACATCAGCCGATGTTAATGGTTGGGAGCTGTCAATGACGAATAGAGCAATATCGGCTTTTTGTAATTTCTGAACAGTCCGACGAATTCCCTCTTTTTCAATAATGTCGGTTGACTCTCTCAGTCCTGCCGTATCGATAAAAATGAATTCAACACCTCCGATACTTATGCTTTCTTCAATGACATCTCTTGTAGTTCCGGGAATTTCGCTGACAATAGCGCGATCTTCTTCAAGGAGTATATTCAGCAAACTTGACTTTCCGGCATTTGGTCGACCAGCTAAAGCAACTTTTACACCTTCCTTTGTTAATTTCCCAGTGGAGTAACTGTCAATCATCGATTGGATTTTTGATTCGATATCCTTTATTCTTTTTAAGGATTCGTTCTTTTGAGTCAGTTCAATCCCCTCTTGAGAAAAGTCTAGTTCAAGTTCGAGTAATGAACAAAGGTCCAATAACTTTGTTCGCAGTTCATTTATATACGATGATAGTTTCCCACTGAGTTGCTCGATAGATGCATGATGTGACTTTTCAGTCCTTGAATGGATAATATCTGATACTGCCTCAGCTTGAGAGAGATCCAATTTTCCATTGAGGAAAGCACGAAGAGTAAACTCACCCGGACGCGCAGGTGAAGCACCTGCTTTGTATACAGCATCCAATATTTTTTGAGAAACGTAGTATCCCCCGTGCGCGCTGATTTCAACTGTGTCTCCACCTGTATAAGAATGCGGACCGCGGAAAACAGTTACAAGAACAGAGTCGATCTCGGTGTTAGTATCCTGTTCAGTAATTTTTCCGAAATGTACCGTATGTGAACGAGCTTCTCTTAGTTTTATACTGCCTCTGAAAAGAAAATCAGCAATTTGTATCGATTGATCACCCGTTATTCGTATAACGGCTATTCCACCGATTCCAATCGGTGTTGCCAGTGCCGCAATGGTTTCTGTTGTATTATTCATCGAAGGTATACTGAAATTTTTTATAAGGTACGAAAATATTGCTTGACTTCAGTACGGAAAATCTTATCTTATTTATGTGTAACTAAGTTGCACTTTCCACATAACACACAAAAGAATGTCCGCGAACAAACAACATACAAGAAACAATGCGAAGCGTTCATATGCTCGCGTGCTTCCTGTACCTGTTACTCTCCTTCCGCTTGGCGGCATCATTATTCTTTTGGGAATTACATTTGCGATTCTACGGCTACTTATTATTGGCTAAGAACACGCAGAGGTTACTCCCAAAATAAAACACATCACAAAGAACCACCACACGAAACACGTGAGAATGTAAAATCAGGACGTAACCTCTGAAGACGAGGCTGTGTATCTTATTTTATAATTTCTCAGGTGCTTTATGACTCAACATACTTCTCCTCAACGATTAATGACCGGTGCCGAAATCTTTGTTCGCTCTTTGATCGAGGAAAAAGTCGAAGTAGTGTTCGGATATCCCGGCGGTGCAGTTATCGGAATTTACGATGCACTACATGATATTTCGGATATCAAGCATATTCTTACCCGACACGAACAGGGTGCCGTTCACGCGGCTGAAGGATACGCAAAAGCAAGCGGTCGTCCCGGCGTCGCCCTTGTCACGTCAGGACCCGGGGCAACGAATACTGTAACCGGTATTGCAGATGCTTATATGGATTCAATTCCGATAGTTGTCTTCACCGGACAAGTTGCGCTGAAGTTAATCGGCAATGATGCATTTCAAGAAGCAGATATTGTCGGTATCACCCGCCCAATCACCAAACATAATTACCTGGTTCGTGATGTGAATGAACTTGCAGCAACTATTAAAGAAGCGTTTTATGTTGCAACAACAGGAAGACCAGGACCGGTTCTTGTTGACCTTCCCAAAGATGTGATGGCATCGAAAACTTATTTCTCATATCCAAAGTCTGTGAAGATGCGTTCGTATCAACCGCACTATGAAGGACATCAGAAACAATTGAGCAAGGCAGTTGATCTTATTGCAAAATCCAAACGACCGGTATTGTATGTCGGTGGCGGAACAATATTATCTAACGCTGCCGAAGAGTTAATAAAATTTGCACATAAAACTCGAATACCGGTGACAACCACATTGCATGGATTGGGTGCGTTTCCCGAATCGGACGAATTGTCGCTGGGGATGCTGGGAATGCACGGTACGTGGTATTCGAATACAGCGGTCCATTACAGCGACTTGCTGATCGCAGTGGGAGCAAGATTTGACGACCGCGTTACCGGAAAGACCGATGCTTTCGCCCCGGAAGCCAAAAAAATCCACATCGATGTCGATCCATCCAACATCAGCAAGAATGTAAAAGTCGATGTCCCGATCGTCGGCGACGTTAAAAAAGTATTGCAGCAACTTTTACCATCAGTGACCGCACTTGACACGAAAGATTGGATACAAACAATAAAGACATGGAAAGAGGAGCATCCTCTCCGGTACAAAAATGGAAAATATATCCGCATGCAGTACGTCATTCAGAAAATCTCCGAGTTGACAAAAGGGAATAGAAAATCTCCGAGTAGAAAAAAGGGAATGCGGTGATGATCAGCGATGTCGGCCAACATCAAATGTGGATGGCGCAGTTCTTCAAATACATTCACCCAAGAACACATTTGACATCCGGCGGACTCGGAACGATGGGATTTTCACTGCCTGCAGCAATGGGTGCTGCATTCGCGCGGAAAGATTTTCCCATTGTCTCGATTAGTGGAGATGGCGGAATTCAGATGAACATTCAGGAACTCGCGACAATTCGCGAGAACAATGTTCCGGTCAAAGTCATTATTCTGAACAATGGATATCTCGGTATGGTGCGCCAGTGGCAGGAATTGTTCTGGCGGAAACGATATTCGCACGTAGAAATGTTCGGTCCCGACTATGTGAAACTCGCTGAGGCGTATGGTATTCCCGGATTCAGAGCGTCGCTTACAGACGAGGTAGAAGATGTTGTGAAAAAACTTTTCTCGATCGAAGGTCCGGTGTTAGCGGAATTCAAAGTGGTAAAAGAAGACAACGTGTACCCAATGATTCCCGCCGGACAAACGTATAATGAATTGATGGATGTGCCGGATAATGGTCAATCTTCCATTGAAGATGAACAAGAGTCCGATCTTGAATTAGTGATCACTTCAAAAGGATAATATGGGTACCACTGCAGAACAATTACAAGAGCAACAAGCACACAAACACACGATCTCGGTATTGCTGGAAAATAAATTCGGTGCCTTGAATCGTGTTGCCGGAATGTTCTCTGCAAAAGGATACAATCTCGAATCGATCACTGTCGGTCCGACAGAAGACGAAAGTGTATCGCGAATGACGATCGTAACCCGCGGCGATGATGCGATCATTGAACAGATCATTAAGCAGCTGAACAAGCTGATCGACACGTTGAAAGTGATCGACCTTACGTACGACAGTTTTATGGAACGGGAACTCGCATTGATAAAAATCGGTACGAATCCTGAAAATCGTTCCGAGATCATGCAGATCGTCGAAATTTTTCAGGCGAAGATCATCGATATCAGCCACAAAACGGTAACAGTCGAAGCAACCGGAAGCGGACAGAAAGTGGATGCGATCATCAAGATGCTGAAACCGTTCCATATCAAAGAACTCGCGCGCACCGGACGCGTTGCATTGAAGCGTGAATTTGTAGGAGACGTTTAATGGACGAACAAATCCGAAAACAATTCCCGTTGTACGATCCGCGATTTGAACATGATGCATGCGGGATGGGATTTATTGCGAATGTCGACGGCATCAAAAGCAACCGCGTGTTGAAGCTTGCCATCAAAGGAGTCTGTAACGTTACGCACCGCGGTGCCGTTGATGCAGACGAACAAACAGGGGACGGAGCAGGAATTTTGACTCAGATTCCACACGCGATGTTCAAAAAAGAAGTATCCGGGCTGTCATCGATGATTTCTTCCGATGATGAACTGGGAGTCGGGGTACTTTTTCTGCCGCGTGAAGTTGATGCGGTGGTGAAATGTAAATCGATCGTTGAGAAAATTATTCTCAAACGGAATCTCCATCTGTTGACATGGAGAACAGTTCCGACCGATTCGTACTTCCTCGGAGACAAAGCGGCGGCAACGCAACCGGCAATCTATCATCTTCTCGTCGGTAAACCCGCTTCGATTTCCGTCGATGAGTATGAACGCGTGCTCTATATTGTTCGCAGAGAGATTGAGCGTGAGGCGTTGAAAGAAAATCTTTCTCTCTATGTTGCGTCATTTTCTTCACAAACGATCATTTATAAAGGACTGGTAACGCCGGCAGTGCTCGAAAAATTTTATATCGATCTGCAACACCCCGACTATGAAACGGCGATCGCTGTGTTCCATCAGCGCTTCAGCACGAATACATTCCCGAAGTGGGAATTGGCGCATCCGTTCAGAATGCTGGCGCATAACGGCGAGATCAATACGATTCAGGGAAACCGCAATTGGACGAAAGCGCGAGAAGCGGAACTGACATCGGAAATCTGGGGAAGCGATGTCGATCTTGTCAAGCCGATCATCCGTGACGGCGGCAGTGATTCGGCGAATCTCGATAATGCGTTGGAAGTGTTGACGATGTCCGGGAGAGATATTCTTCATTCAATGCTGATGCTTGTTCCCGAGGCGTGGTCGTCGTCATACCGCGTTGAACCGTTTGTAAGAGGATTTTTTGAATACCATGAATGTTTCAGCGAGCCGTGGGATGGTCCAGCCGCTTTGGTGTTTACAGATGGAAAAACCGTGGCGGCATCGCTCGACAGGAATGGGCTCCGTCCCGCTCGCTACAAAGTGACGGAAGACGGTTTCGTCATTCTTTCATCCGAGGTCGGCGCAGTAGATGTTGACGATGCAAAGGTCGTGCGCAAAGGCAAACTCGGTCCCGGTCAAATGATCGCCGTCGACACGGAAAAGAAAGTCCTTTTGCGCGATTACGAGATCAAAAAAAGTCTCTCGCTGCAGAAACCGTACACAGAATGGGTGAAAGAAAATTTGTACCGTTTGAACGACCACGTTTCCAATCCCGAGAAATCAAAACCGATGTACGACACGGAGCGTTTGCTTCGACTTCAACTGTGCAACGGATATAGTGCGGAAGAATTACAATTGATCTTCATGCCGATGATCGAAGAGGCGAAGGAACCGGTCGGTTCGATGGGGGATGATGCATCGATCGCGGTGTTGTCACGGCAGCCGAAATTGCTTTCGTCATATTTCCGGCAGCAATTTGCGCAGGTGACGAATCCTCCGATCGATCCAATCCGTGAGAAATCGGTGATGTCGCTGACGGGAAAACTGGGACACCGCCGCAACTGGTTCGGCGAAACTCCTGAACACGCAAAACTCGTGCAGATCAACTCGCCGTTCCTGTTCGATAATGAATTGGAAGCGTTGAAGATGATCGACGATACAAAATTTCAATCGGTCACACTTTCCGTCCTCTTTCCGGTTGAAAAAGGAATTGCTGGTGCTGAGGAACGCTTGAACCAGATTTGCGCCGAAGCGGAACGCGCGGCAGATGAAGGAAAATATCTCGTCATTCTTTCTGATAAAGATACGGATAACAGGAACGCGCCGCTCCCGATGCTACTTGCCGTCGGTGCTGTTCACAACCATTTGATCCGTACGCGAAAGCGATTGAAGTTGAGCGTCGTGACCGAAACTGCCGAAGCGCGAGAACTGCATCACTTTGCAACGCTCATCGGATATGGCGTCAACGCGATCAATCCGTACCTTGCGTTACAGACGATCCGCAAGATGGTCGAATCAAAAGGAGAGAGTGAGGAGGCAGTTGAAGCGGCATTCAAGAATTTCAAGACCGCGATCGAAGCGGGAATTCTCAAAACGATGGCGAAGATGGGAATTGCTCTTGCCGGAAGTTACCGCGGTGCACAGATCTTTGAGGCGTTGGGATTGAATAAAGAAATAGTCGACAAATATTTTTCCGGAACGCCGTCCCGCATCGGCGGACTTGGCTTAAAAGAAATTGTCGAAGAGGCGATCGAGCGGCATCGAAATGCATTTGCCGTTGAGAATAAAGTGTTGCCGGACAAAGGCGATTATAAGTTTAAAAAGAACGGCGAAACTCATGCATGGTCTCCCGACTCACTTCGCGCAATGCAGCAATTCAGAAAGAATTCGTCCAAAGAAAATTATGGCCATCTCGCCAAAGCGTTGAACGAGCACGATCCGGTCACGCTGAAAGATTTGATGCAATTCAAATCGAATCGCAAACCGATTCCGTTGGAAGATGTGGAACCAGCTGAAGAAATAATGAAACGATTCACGACCGCAGCAATGTCGCTTGGGGCTCTGTCACCTGAGACACACGAAACGATTGCGATAGCGATGAACCGCATCGGCGGGAAAAGCAACAGCGGCGAAGGGGGAGAAGATCCGGTGCGATTCAAAATTCGTCCGAACGGCGATTCTGCAAACAGCGCCATCAAGCAAGTGGCATCGGCGCGATTCGGCGTGACAGCGGAATACCTTGCAAGTGCAAAAGAACTTGAAATTAAAATGGCACAGGGTGCAAAACCGGGTGAAGGAGGACAACTCCCTGCTCATAAAGTATCTCCGTTGATCGCGCGGTTGCGGAAGTCGATGCCCGGCATTCAGTTGATTTCGCCCCCACCGCATCACGACATTTATTCAATCGAAGATCTCGCGCAATTGATCTACGATCTGAAGCAGGCAAATCCCCGCGCAAAAATTTGCGTAAAGTTGGTGAGCGAAGCGGGCGTCGGAACAATTGCTGCCGGTGTCGCAAAAGCGGGTGCAGATGTAATTTTGATTTCTGGACATGAAGGTGGAACGGGCGCTTCTCCGTGGAGCTCGATCAAGAGTGCGGGAAGTTGCTGGGAACTCGGCGTTGCCGAAGCGCAGCAAGTGCTCACGTTGAACGGATTGAGAAACCGCATTACGCTTCGCACCGACGGGGGGTTCAAAACCGGACGCGACATATTGATTGGCGCGATGCTCGGCGCAGAGGAATTTAATTTTGGTACTGCGGCTTTGATTGCGATTGGTTGCAAGTATGTCCGCCAATGTCATTTGAATACATGCCCCGTTGGCATTGCTACACAGGATGAAATCTTGCGCAAAAAGTTTGAAGGGAATCCCGATCAACTCGTAACATATCTTCGCGCTGTCGCGGAAGATGTGCGTGAGCAGCTTGCAGCACTTGGTTATTCGTCGCTCAACGAAATTATCGGACAGACAAATTTATTGGAACAGCGGGACATCCCTAATCATCCCAAAGCGAACACGGTCGATCTTTCGGCGATCATTTTCCCGCCGGATACTCGCAGCGAGCAGCAGCGGCGAATTTATCAGCGGAGCGAGCGATCTGCAAAGCCACTGGACGATATCATTTTGATCGATGTGAAGGATGCAATTCGCGACAAGACACCGATCAAGAAAACGTACACGATCAGAAACACCAACCGTTCTGTCGGTACAAAGTTGTCTGGACAGATCGCGTATCAATACGGCGACGCGGGGTTACCTGACGGAACGATCGATCTCACATTGAAAGGAAGTGCAGGACAAAGTTTCGGCGCATTTCTTGTGAACGGCATCCGCCTGACATTGATCGGCGAATCGAACGATTACGTGGGAAAAGGAATGTGCGGCGGTGAAATTGTTATTGCTCCGGCTTTGAAAAAGGAGAATGCCGCTCAAAATATCATCGTCGGCAACACCGTAATGTATGGAGCAACGGGAGGAAAAGCATTCATCAACGGGCGCGCCGGTGAACGGTTCTGCGTGCGCAACAGCGGTGCGCTTGCTGTTGTGGAGGGAGTTGGCGATCACGGCTGCGAATATATGACGAATGGAACTGTCGTCATCCTCGGTACAGTAGGGAAAAATTTCGGTGCGGGGATGACCGGTGGCGTTGCTTACGCTTTTGACGCTGATGGGAACTTCAAAGAGCGGGTGAATAAACAATTGGTCACACTGCACCGCTTGTATGACGATAATGACGAGAAATATCTGCAGTCGCTCATCTACCAGCATCTTGAATTGACCGACAGCGCACGGGCAAATGAGTTGCTGAAAGGATGGAAAGATCATCGTTTCAACTTCTGGAAGGTGATCCCGACGGCGATGTTGCAGAAGAAAAAAGAGACCAACGATGCGCTTGATGTGGCGAAGGAAGAGGAAAACGAAAAGGAGACAAAAAACTAACAATGCGGCTGTCCATGCAACTTCTTGCAGGAGGGTCAACTATGAAAATCTTACTTCTTTTGTTGTTTATATTCGCCCATGCTGCCGTGAGTCAATCCGTTACAAAACCGGTTGAAAGCAGCATCATCGTGCAGATCAACGGCATCAAAACTCAAAATGGCGAAGTGCTGTTGAGTCTGTTTAATTCTCCGGATGGATTTCCGACGCATCCTGAAAGAGCGTTCCGGTGGGGAAAAGCAAAAGTGGCTGCCACATCGATCATCATCAGTTTCAACGGATTGCCCCCGGGAAAATATGCAATAGCGGCGGTGCACGACGAGAACTCGAACGGCGTGATGGACAGAAACTGGATCGGATTGCCGGCAGAACCGTACGGCGTATCGAACAATGCAACGGCATCATTCGGACCGCCGAAATTCGACGACGCAAAGTTTACAGTATCCGATAAACGCGACACGATAAAAATAGAAATGAAACCTTAAATCAAATCAGGAGAGATACAAGACATGGCAAAAATAGATTTCGGCGGAACGGTTGAAGAAGTCGTTACCCGTGAAGAGTACCCGCTTTCAAAAGCAAAAGAATTTTTAAAGAATGAGGTCGTTGCAATTACCGGTTACGGTCCGCAGGGATACGGGCAATCATTGAACATGCGCGATAACGGCATCAATGTGATCGTCGGTCAGCGCAAGGGAGGCAAAGGATGGGACGATGCCGTGCGTGATGGTTGGGTGGAAGGGAAGAATCTTTTCTCGAACATCGAAGAAGCGATCCAAAAAGGAACGATCATTCAATATCTCCTCTCGGATTCCGGACAGAAGCAGCAGTGGGATGTGGTCAAAAAGAATTTGAAAAAAGGACAGGCGCTCTATTTCTCTCATGGATTCTCCATTGTGTTCAAAGATCAAACCGGTGTTATTCCTTCTGCCGATGTTGATGTTGTACTTGTCGCCCCGAAAGGAAGCGGACGTACTGTCCGTTCGAATTATCTTGAAGGAAGCGGCATCAACGCAAGTTTCGCCGTGTTTCAGGATGCGACGGGAAAAGCGCGCGAGCGGGCAATTGCGTGTGGTATTGCAATCGGTTCGGGATATCTCTTCCCGACGACATTTGAAAAAGAAGTGTTGAGCGATCTCACCGGCGAACGGGGTGTTTTGATGGGTGCGATCGCGGGATTGATGAAAGCGCAGTACGATGTTCTTCGTGCAATGGGACACTCACCGAGCGAAGCGTTCAATGAGACTGTTGAAGAAGCAACACAGAGTTTGTATCCGCTCGTCGGGAAATATGGGATGGACTGGATGTTTGCAGCTTGTTCAGTTACTGCACAACGCGGCGCGCTCGACTGGGCGAAGAAGTTTGAAGCAGCGAACAAACCCCTTTTTGAATTACTGTACCGCGATGTGCAGTACGGTGTGGAAACCAAACGCGTACTCGATTCGACAAGTTCGTCCGACTATCGCGACAAACTGCAGAAAGAATTGGATGAATGGAAAAATTCCGAGATGTGGAAAGCAGGTGCGGCGGTACGAGGTCTGCGTCCTGAAAATTGGAAGAAATAATGTTGTAGGTGTGGACACAAGTCCGCACCAATAGAACGGTCTTGCGACCGTTCCTACGATCAGATTATGAAAAAAATACTCACATACGACACCACGCTTCGCGACGGCACTCAGGGAGAGGAAGTTTCCTTCTCTGCCGAAGACAAAGTGAAGATTGCCAAACGGCTCGATGCATTCGGAATCGATTACATCGAAGGGGGCTGGCCCGGTTCCAACCCAAAGGATATGGAATTCTTCGAGAAGATCCGTTCTGTGAAATTGAATCACGCAAAGATTGCCGCGTTCGGCAGCACCCGACGGGCAAAGAACAAAGTCGAAGATGATGCAAACATCAAAGCATTGCTCGAGGCGCAAACTCCCGTCGTCACAATTTTCGGTAAGACATGGCTGCTTCATGTGAAAGAGGCATTACAGATCACCGAAGTGGAAAATCTCGAACTCATTTCCGATTCCGTTGCACATTTGAAAAAGAACGGAAAAGAAGTTGTGTACGACGCAGAACATTTCTTCGACGGATTCAAAACCGATAAAGCGTACGCGATCAAAACGTTGCAAGCAGCGGAACAATCCGGCGCCGATGTGATCGTGTTGTGCGATACGAACGGCGGAACAATGCCGTGGGAAGTCTCCTCGTTTGTCGATGAAGTGAAAAAGCATATCAATGTCCCGATCGGCATTCATACACATAACGATAGTGAACTCGGCGTTTCCAACACGCTTGCTGCCGTGCAGCA
Organism: Ignavibacteriales bacterium; assembly: GCA_016182545.1. GTDB lineage: Bacteria > Bacteroidota > Ignavibacteria > UBA10030 > UBA8401 > SpSt-333. The sequence continues at coordinate 34,106 of JACPGG010000007.1, read as the reverse complement.
AGGTGCCGTGCATGTGCAGGGGACGATCAATGGATTCGGCGAACGGTGCGGCAATGCGAATCTCTGTTCCATCATTCCCAATCTGCAATTAAAAATGGGATTCGATGTTGTCGGGAAAGAATTGAAAAAATTGACCGATCTCTCCCGCTACGTCAGCGAACTTGCAAACTTGAAGCATAGAAAGAATCTTGCCTACGTCGGCGAAAGCGCGTTTGCGCATAAAGGGGGAGTTCACGTCAGCGCGGTGATGAAGACGCCGAAAACGTACGAACACATTGAACCAGAAGTTGTCGGCAACGCACGCCGCGTGCTTGTCTCCGATCTCTCCGGTAAAAGCAACGTGCTGTACAAAGCAGAAGAACTCGGACTGAAGATAGACGACAAATCTCCCGCCGCTCAAAAAATAGTGGAAGAGATCAAGGAAATGGAACATTACGGCTACTATTTTGAAGATGCGGAAGGTTCATTTGAGCTGCTTGTGAAGAAACATACGGGAGAGATCAAGAAGTTGTTTGAATTGGAACGCTTCAAGATCAGTATTCACAAAGATGCCGACGATAAAGAGGCGCGGAGCGAAGCGCTGATCAAGATCCGCGTCGGCGATGAGACGGAAATTACCGCTGCCGAAGGGAACGGTCCCGTCAATGCTATGGATAAAGCACTGCGTAAGGCGCTTGAACGGTTCTATCCGCAGTTGAAGGATATTCAATTAACAGATTACAAAGTACGCGTCCTCGATTCTCAAAACGCTACCGCTGCTAAGGTCCGCGTGCTGATCGAAACGAAGAACGGGACATCATCGTGGAATACAGTCGGTGTCTCATCCGACGTTGTTGATGCAAGCTGGAAGGCGCTGGTCGACAGCATCACGTATCATTTATTGAAAGCGAAATAAAAAATTATGATCATCGTTTTAAAACCGGGAACAAAAAAAGAAGAATACGACCACGTTATTGATCGCGTAAAAGAGTACGGTTTCAAACCGCACCCGATCGTCGGCGAGGAACGGACTGTGATCGCCTGCGTTGGAGATGAACGGGATAAAACACAACTGCATCAACTTGAATCGCTCGATTATGTGGAAAGTGTCGTTCCGATTCTCAAGCCGTTTAAACTCGCCAGCAAAGAGACGAAACCACGCAGCGTTGTAAAAGTCGGGAACATTGAAATCGGAAATTCACAATTTGTCGTGATGGCGGGACCCTGCTCTGTTGAAACGAAAGAACAAATTCTCCTGAGTGCCGAGCAGGTAAAAAAAGCCGGTGCACACATTCTCCGCGGAGGGGCATTCAAACCGAGAACATCGCCGTACTCGTTTCAGGGATTGGAAGAAGAGGGATTGAAATATATGGCAGAAGCGCGCGAGAAAACCGGATTGCCGTTCGTGACGGAAGTGATCCAGCCCGGCGATGTTGCATTGATCGAAAAATATGCAGACATGTTTCAGATCGGCGCGCGCAACATGCAGAACTTTGCTTTGTTGAAAGAAGTTGGACGTGCAAAAAAACCTGTGCTATTAAAACGCGGCATGTCGAGTACGTATAAAGAATTGCTGATGTCGGCGGAGTACATTATGTCGCAAGGAAATTATAATGTCGTCTTGTGCGAACGGGGTATCCGCACTTTTGAAGATTACACGCGCAATACATTTGATCTGACAGCGGTGCCCGCACTAAAAGAGTTGTCGCATCTTCCTGTTATCGTCGATCCGAGCCACGGTACGGGAGTTCGCAGTTTGATCCCGCCGATGGCGAAAGCGGCGATCCCCGTTGGTGCGGACGGATTGATCATTGAAGTTCACCCGAATCCCGAAAAAGCTTTTTCGGATGGCGCTCAATCGCTGACGCCGGATCAGTTCGGCGCATTGATGAACGATCTAAAACGATATGCACCGCTGGAGAACAAACATCTGTGAACATGCAGTAGTCAGTAATCAGTATCCAGTGCTCAGAAAAAAACCGACAACTGATTACGGACCGCTGATGACTTTATATTATTTTGAGAGCACACTATGACCGACCGAGTATATATTTTTGACACCACACTGCGCGACGGCGAGCAATCGCCCGGATGCAGCATGAATTTTACCGAAAAGATCCGCATGGCTCGCCAGTTGGAACGACTCCAAGTGGATGTGATCGAAGCGGGATTTCCGATTGCGAGTGAAGGTGATTTCGAATCTGTGAAAGAAATAGCAAAGCAGATCCGTACGGTTACAATTGCAGGATTGAGTCGGGCGAACAAAGGGGACATCGATCGTGCGTGGGAATCGTTGAAACATGCTGCAAAACCGCGCATTCACACATTCATTGCAACGTCCGATATTCATTTGAAATATAAACTGAAGAAATCACGCGAAGAAGTGCTGGATGCGGCAGTCAAAGCAGTCCGTCTTGCAAAATCGTATTGCGATGATGTCGAATTCTCCTGCGAAGATGCCTCACGCAGCGACATTGATTATCTCTGTCAAATCGTTGAGGCAGTCATCGCCGAGGGTGCAACTGTTGTGAACATTCCTGACACGGTCGGTTATGCAATACCGAATGATTACGGAAAGATCATGCGATCGCTTGTAGAACGCGTTCCAAATATCAATAAAGTGATTCTTAGCGCGCATTGTCATGACGATCTCGGTATGGCAGTTGCAAATTCTCTCGCCGCAGTGATGAACGGTGCACGTCAGATCGAATGCACTGTGAACGGTATCGGCGAACGTGCAGGCAACGCATCGCTCGAAGAAATTGCAATGTCGATTCGTACGCGAACGGAAGCGTTGAATGTCCATACAAATATCAATACGGAAGAAATTTACAAATCGAGCAAACTCCTTGTGTCACTCACGGGAATGCACATCCAACGCAACAAGGCAATCGTCGGTGACAATGCATTTGCACATGAAGCGGGGATCCATCAAGATGGTATGTTGAAAAATTCCATCACGTACGAGATCATGACACCGCAAAGTGTCGGGATCAAGCACAGTACGCTCGTGCTCGGTAAACACAGCGGACGCCATGCGTTGAAACAGCGGTACGCCGAACTTGGGTACAATTTATCCAATGAGGAATTGGAACGGGCGTACTTGGTCTTCACCAAAGTTGCAGATGAAAAGAAACAGATATTCGACGATGATCTTGTTGCAATTCTTCAGGATGAGCTTTCAAATCTTGAAGAGACATACAAACTTGAAACATTCCAGGTTACGAGCGGACTCAATCTTGTTCCGACCGCCACCGTTGGATTGAAAAAAGGGAATGAATTCTTCCAGGATTCCGCAACAGGCGACGGTCCCGTCGATGCGGCGTACCGCGCTATTGAACGCATTACCGGCATCGGCGTTGAATTGCTCGATTACTCGATCAAGTCAGTCGCATGGGGACGCGACGCGATCGGCGAAGTGTTTGTGAAGATCGCAATCGATGGCTATGTCTTCAACGGCCGCTCGGCAAGTACAGATGTGATCACCGGAAGTGTGAAGGCGTATTTGAATGCGATCAACCATGCGGTCAGTGCACGATTCAGAAAAGAAAGAGATTCATCCGTGCGTCAAGAAGCGCAGGCGGTGTAAGGAATGGAAAGAAGATAAAAAATAGTCATGCTGAGCAAGGCGCAGATTGAAATAATGTTTCTATCCTTCGACGCGCTCGTTCAAAAAACGAACTCGCTTGCTCAGGATGACTATTGCTTCTGCGCCGTGTCGAAGCATTTTTTAATCAAATAAAATAATTAATAAGGTTCTTATCGTATGGGTATGACATTAACGGAAAAAATTCTTGCCAAGCACTCGGGAAAAACATCGGTGAAGCCGGGAGACAACGTCTGGGTCGATGTCGATGTGTTGATGACGCATGACGTGTGCGGACCGGGAACGTTTGGTATCTTCAAACGCGAATTCGGTAAAGATGCAAAGGTGTGGGACAAAGAAAAACTTGTCGTCATTCCCGATCATTACATTTTCACAAAAGATGTCCATGCGAACCGCAACATTCAAATACTGCGTGACTTTGCAAAGGAACAGGACCTTCCCTACTACTATGATGTCGGCACCGATCGTTACAAAGGGGTCTGCCACGTTGCAATGCCGGAAGAAGGATTTACCCGTCCCGGTGAAGTTTTGTTCGGAACGGATTCTCATACATGCACTGCGGGCGCATTCGGGGAATTTGCAACCGGCATCGGTAATACGGATGCAGCATTCGTGCTTGGTACCGGAAAATTATGGGTAAAGATTCCCGAGACGATGAAATTTGTTTTTGACGGTGAGATGCCGAGATATTTGATGGCGAAAGACCTTATCCTTGCCGTTATCGGAAAGATCGGTGTGGACGGCGCAACATACCGGGCGATGGATTTCGGCGGTTCAACGGTCGATGCGATGACGATGGAGGATCGCATGACGCTCTGCAACATGGTGATCGAAGCGGGGGGAAAGAACGGCGTCTGCGCTCCGGATAAAACGACGTTTGAGTATGTCCGCGCCCGTACGAACAAGCAGTTTGAATCCTTTTATAATGATGCGGACGCAAAATATCATTCGGTGCATCATTTCAATGTGGATGAGATCGAGCCGACGATCGCAAAGCCGCATTCACCCGATAACAAAGCGGTCGTAAGCGAGGTCGCGGGAACGAAACTCGATCGCGCGTACATCGGCAGTTGCACCGGAGGAAAAATTTCAGATTTCATCGCTGCTGCAGAAATTATGTACGGCGAAAAAGTGAAGATCGACACGTATATCGTTCCTGCGACGACCGACGTTGCAAAGCAGATCAAGACAATAAAAGTAAAAGATAAAACGGTCATGCAGATCTTTGAAGAAGCCGGGTGCCGTATCGGCGATTCATCCTGTGCAGCATGTTTAGGCGGTCCTTCCGACACGTTCGGACGATTGAACGGCATTGAGGTCTGTATCTCATCGACAAACAGGAATTTTCCCGGTCGTATGGGATCGAAAAAATCACAGGTCTACCTTGCATCGCCGTACACTGTTGCGGCATCGGCGGTGAAAGGGGTCATTACGAATCCGAGAGAGTTTTTCAATTAAAGGATGAGATTTTCCAAATCTTAAAGATTTGGAAAATCTTTTATTGCAGTTGTTCCGGTTCACAAAGAATTTTTCAAGTATATTTCCATGACATCACCGACAACAAGATAACACCGTCCGATTTCATCAGAGACCTCCGATACTGGTGAAGCGTGTTGGAGGTTTTTTTTATGTTTGCTCTCGCGATGTTTAATGTCTAAATTTTTCAGAGGAAAGCATGAAATCAATCATCAAAGGCAAGGCATTCGTTCTCGGCAACGATATCGATACAGACCAGATCATTCCTGCCGCGCATCTTGTCTATAAACTCGACGACCTGGACGAGAAGAAGAATTACGGGCGGTACGCATTCTCCGGCGTGCCGATCGAGCAATCAGGACTGCCGCAGGGGAATATTCCCTTTATTAAAGAAGGAAACTGGCAAAGCGATTACACGATCGTGATTGCAGGAAAGAATTTCGGATGCGGTTCATCGCGCGAGCATGCACCGTTCGCATTGCAGGTTGCGGGGATCGAAGCGGTGATCGCGGAAAGTTACGCGCGCATTTTCTATCGCAACTCCATTGATGGCGCATTCATTGCTCCGTTTGAAACGCCGCAGCACCTTGTAAAAGAAATTCGGACAGGGGATGAAGTGGAACTTGATACGACAGCAGGTGTATTGGAAAACCTTACACAGAAGAAGGAGTACAAACTCAGTTCACTGGGAGATGTTGAACATATCCTCCGGGGCGGCGTCGAAGGGTGGTCAGAACAAGAATTTTCCTTCGATGCGTTCGTCTCGATTTCATCGAGACTCACTTACTCAGGATGAACATTCATTGATTGGGGACTTACTATGCTGAATAAAACTATCGCAATCATCGGCGCAGGAAACATGGGCACATCGCTCATCCGCGGGATATTGAATGCGCAACTCACATCAGCAAAAAAGATCTACGCCAGCGGTACGAGAATGGAAAAGCTGGAGAAGTTGAAAACCGAATTCGGCGTGCACATTACGACGAACAACAAAGATGCTGCGAAGCGTGTCGATATCGTGGTGCTCTGTGTGAAAGCGGCGGTAATACGCAAGGTGCTGGAAGAGATGCATGATGTTCTTCACAAAGATCAATTCATCATTTCAATTGCTGCAGGTGTAACGACGGAGTCGATGGAGAAGATCGTCGGAAAGAATATTCCCATTGTACGAAGTATGCCCAACATCGCATCGACGGTCGGTCTCGGTTCGACGGCTATCTCGTTCGGCAAATACGTGCATGAGAAGCAGCACGATATTGCGATCAAGATTTTTGAAGCTGTTGGTGATGTCGTGGTTGTCGGCGAGCAGCATCTGGATGCAGTGACCGGGCTCAGCGGCAGCGGTCCCGCATATATCTACATGGTGATCGAAGCGCTGATCGACGGCGGCGTGAAGATGGGATTGCCGCGCGATATTTCGACAAAACTCGCAATTCAAACCGTGCTTGGCTCAGCAAAATTGGTAAAAGAGTCGAATGTTCACCCCGCAATTTTGCGCGACCAGGTAACAACGCCCGGCGGCACGACGATCAACGCGATCCACGAACTCGAATCGCACGGACTTCGCTCGATGCTGATCGATGCAGTGGCAACGGCAACGATACGCTCGAGAGAACTGTCGGAGTTGATCAACAAATGAAAACAATATTTTTTCTCTTTCTCTTGCCTCTGTGTTTTGCCCGACCACAGGAGAAAACATCTCTTCCCCAAGAGGTAGTTAATTTGTTGATGCAGAATGATTTCAGGAATGCCGAACACTTTTTCGAATCGTTGGAAAGCGATGAGAAAAAAGAGTTATACGATAAAATAGCAGTTGTCGATTCCATGAATGTCCTGTCATGTGAAGAAATGTGCAGTTCATTCAAAATGCAACGAGTGAGATATGATTCAACCGACGTACCTGGACCAATTGTAGAGATTTATGAATCGGCATCGCTGCTGGTTGATAAGGACGAACTTCGTCAGGCTTTGAAAGTGTATTTTATCGCTTTTGCATTACGGAAGGATTTTGTTGAAAGGGAACGGACGCGATTGATGTATAACTTCAATCGCACAAAGGAACTGCTACGAGGGGGAAATAATGATTCGGTACTCTTTTACATCCGGTTGGATGAAAAAGAAAATACCGAATCGATGGCATATTCAACTCTTAACAAGCAATATGACCTAAGACGATTTTATCAGGAAACAAATCTGTCATTAAAGAAAGAAGAAGAAATCCAACAATACGAACTGGGACATAGTGAAACGTTTGATCCGGCGGTAATCGTTTATATGGGGTACAATGTGTGCAGGGTTGCCGGCCGGAAATCACCGCCGATCCGCAGGATGGATGTGATCAACACGTCGAATAATATTATATCACCCTATATTCTTGATTCCGGTCAGCAGCCATCTGAAATTTATTTACCAAATCTTGGCTTTATAGCACGTCTGGGTGAACAGACTAGTCTCTCTTTTGATTTCTCAACTTTTCTTTATTCAATACAACGACTGATCAAACCTGTTATGTATTACGAAGAAGATATCTATTATCGGTCGGATGATTTACGCATTCGCACGTACCAAGTGAAAGTGTCATTTCATTACGTGTTCCGTCCACGGATTGGGCTTCGTCCTTTTATGGAGGTGGGGGGAGGAATGAATTTTAACAGCAGCGAGGAAAAAGAGTTGTTGGGTATGTATGGTTACAAGTATTATAGTACGGAACAAAAAAATACTTCTTATTTGCTGTCAACCAATTTGGGATTGGAGTACGTGTTGTCAAAAGAAGATATGTTGTATGGTGGAGTTAAATTCGGTTTTGATTGGTTCGTCAACAGTACAAATTTGACCGGCACGACAGCAGCCAAAGCAAATCTGTTTGTCAATA
>JACPGG010000007.1:0-26159 GCA_016182545.1 Ignavibacteriales bacterium | reverse complement strand
TTGTCAATATTTCCATTCTTTAATTCATGAAGAAAAAAATTACAATCATCGCGGGAGATGGCATCGGGCAAGAGGTCGTTGCCGGTGCGCTTCAAGTTTTAGCTGTCGTTGTAAAAAGATTCAATCATCTTTTTAAATATACACATGCGCTCGCCGGCGGTGCTGCGCTGGATGCAAAAGGAATTCCGCTTCCCGAGGAGACGTTGAAAATGTGCAAAGAGAGTGATGCGGTTCTTCTCGGCGCAGTCGGCGGACCGAAATGGGATTCCAATCCTCAGCACTTAAAACCTGAGCGTGCGCTGCTCGGTTTGCGCAAGGAACTTGGGCTTTATGCGAATATCCGTCCCGCAAAAATCTATTCCGCACTTGTCGGTGCATCTGCGCTGAAGAAGGAAATTGTCCAGGATGTCGATATCATGGTCGTGCGCGAATTGACGGGAGGATTATATTTCGGGAAACCTGCCGGATTTGAAAAACGGAACGGAGACGAGGTCGGATTCAATACGATGATCTATTCTGTGTCCGAAGTGAAACGGATCGCCGAATCTGCATTTGAAATTGCGCGAAGGAGAAAGAAGAAGGTCTGTTCCGTGGACAAGGCAAATATTCTGGAAGTATCTCAGTTGTGGCGAAAAGTGGTGACTGATGTTGCGAAAAAATATCCTGACGTAGAACTCTCGCACATGTATGTTGATAACTGCTCGATGCAGTTGATCCGCAATCCGAAGCAGTTCGATGTCATCGTAACGGAAAATATGTTCGGCGATATCCTGAGCGACGAAGCGGCAATGCTCACCGGTTCCATCGGCATGCTTGCGTCCGCATCGCTCGGTGGTACCGTCGCAATGTACGAGCCGGTGCATGGCAGCGCACCGGATATTGCAGGGCAGAATAAGGCAAACCCCATCGCCACAATCGCTTCGGTGGCGATGATGCTGAAGTATTCTTTCAATCTTGGAGCAGAATCCGATGCAATTGAGAATGCGGTTGAAAAAGTGTTGAGCAAAGGTTTCCGCACCGGAGACATTTATACTGAAGGGACGACATTGGTGGGGACGAAAGAAATGACTGAAAAGATAGTTGAATATATTTAACCGCAAAGACACAGAGGCGCAAAGAAAGATACCATGCTTACCATGAAATTCGGCGGAACATCGGTTGGTGATGTTCCAAGATTACTTGAAGTAGTTTCGATCGTCAAACAATTTTTGAACGAACAACCGGTCGTTGTCGCTTCGGCAATGAGCGGCGTGACAAATACACTTCTCGAGACAGCGCGCAAAGCGGTTGAGCGTAAAACAGGAGAGGTCCATAACGCTGTGAACGCATTACGGGACAAACAGCTTCACATCGCACATGAACTTGTGAAAGACAACAGGCGGAGAGCAGCGCTCATCAAAGAACAACAGGCATCGATCGACGAACTCTCGCAATTGTATTACGGCATCGGACTGCTGAAAGAACTCTCTCCCCGCTCGTTGGATGCGATCGCATCGTTCGGGGAGATCCTGTCATGCCGGCAGATCGCTGCTATCCTCGAAGAGAACGGAATCAAATCAAAATTCGTCGATGCCCGCACGATTATTCGAACCGACAATAATTTCGGTGAAGCGGCAATTGATTTTTCATATTCGAACGGTGCGATCAATGCGGGGATTTCGCCCATCGTACGGCAAGGAATCGTTCCAATCGTCACAGGTTTCATCGCCTCAACCGATGACGGTATTACGACAACAATCGGACGGAGCGGTTCAGATTATACAGGTTCAATTGTGGGTGCTGCTGTGAACAGCAAAGAGATATGGATCTGGACCGATGTTGATGGTGTGATGACTGCTGATCCCCGTGTTGTGAAGTCTGCCCGTGTGCTGTCTGAAATCTCGTACCGCGAAGCGGCAGAGATGAGTTATTTCGGCGCCAAAGTGATCCATCCTAAAACGATGGTTCCAGCGATTGAAAAGAAAATCCCGATCCGAATCAAGAACACGTTCAACCCGACTCATCCGGGAACACTGATCTCAGCATCCGCAACTGCGAACGGACATTCCGCAAAGACGGTTACGTCGATCGACGATCTCGCGATCATTGCAATTGAAGGGAGCGGCATGATCGGAGTGCCGGGTGTCTCGGCGAGGATTTTTTCCGCCCTTGCGCGCGCGCAGGTGAACGTGATGATGATCTCGCAGGCATCATCCGAGCATAATGTCTGCTTCATCGTCCCCAAAAAAGACAGCAAAGAGAGTGTGAAAGTGTTGAGGGATGAGTTCAGTGTTGATATTGCAAAGAAAATTATTGATGATGTGTCGGTGAAAGAGCCGGTTTCGATCATTGCTGTGGTCGGCGAAGGGATGATCGGCACGAAAGGAATTGCGGGAAAGACATTTGACGCGGTCGCCAAGGCAGACGTGAACATCATCGCGATCGCACAGGGATCTTCGGAATTGAACATTTCATTTGTCGTTGAACAGACAAACGCAAAAAAAGCGGTGCAGTCCGTTCATGACGCATTTTATAAGTAGCAAATAAACAGTCACCCTGAGCAAGTGAGTTCGCAGTTTGAACGAACGGGTCGAAGGATGACCATAATGATGAATTCCAAGAACACTACATATCAAAGCATCAGCTGCTCGTACTACGATCAATTGGAAGCGTACGCCACACAAAAGACGAGATGTTCAATCGTATGGAAAGTAAATGGCATTGAACAATCCGTAGATGGCGTCATTGTTGATCTGTTCGCACACAACGGTGCAGAATTTTTGAAACTCGACAGCGGAACCGTGATCCGTCTCGATCACATCGTTTCTGTCAATGGAATCGTGTTGAATTATGCCTGCTGAACCTATTTCAATCCTTAAAAGTATCAATTCCGGAAAAGTATATCCTCTCAACGAGGTTCGTTTCACCTCCGATAACGGAGAACTGCTGGATGTGATCCATGATTTCGAGCGGATCAAGAAACAGCACAAGATATCCAAAGAATATTTTTTCAAGAAACGGGTGATCATCAACGATCAGCCGAGCGGCGGCGTGTGGCATTTCAAAGAACTGATCCTTCCTGAAATCCACGACGATCATATCATTTCAAAACAAGAAGGGAACACGCGGCTGTACCGGAGCAAAAAGGTCTCATCCTGGCTCGCGCTGAAGCAAGATAAATTCTACTTGAAACATGAGGGAGAGAACCCAACCGGCTCGTTCAAAGATCGCGGCATGACCGTTGCGATCACAATGGCGAAACAGTTAAAGCAGAAAGCGGTCACGTGCGCATCGACGGGAAATACTTCCGCATCGCTTGCAGCGTACGCATCCGAAGCGGAGTTGACGGGATTAGTCTTGATTCCCAAAGGAAATGTCGCCGTCGGAAAAATTTCTCAGGCACTGGCGTACGGAACGAAAACACTTGTGGTGAACGGCGACTTTGACGACTGCATGCGGTTAATCCGCGAGGCACAGGAAAAATTATCTGCATATCCGCTCAACTCCATCAATCCGTTCCGCCTAGAAGGACAAAAAACGATCATCTGGGAGACGCTGATGCAATTGAATTGGAATGTTCCTGACTGGTTCGTTTTCCCCGGCGGAAATCTTGGCAACACGAGCGCATTCGGCAAAGCAGTGTTCGAAGCGTATGAACTCGGATTGATCGACCGTATGCCGCGCTTTGCTGTCATTCAAGCGGAAGGGGCAAGCCCGTTCTATAAAGCATACAAGAACAATTTTACTGGACTCAAAACGGAAAAAGCGGAAACGATTGCAACGGCGATCAAGATCGGCGATCCGGTGAATTATACCAAAGCGGTCCGTTCGCTGAAATGGACGAACGGAATTGTGGAATCTGTGACGGATGAAGAAATACTCGAAGCGAAGGCGCATGTCGACTCTGCCGGCATCGGCGCAGAGCCGGCTTCGTGTGCAACGGTTGCGGGGATCAAGAAGTTGATTGCTGCGGGTGAGATCAAACCGAAAGAGACAGTTGTCGGAATTTTAACGGGAAATATTCTCAAGGATCCGCAGGTGATTGTGGATTATCATCTTAAGAAAAAATCTCCGCTGGCAAATCCGCCGTATGATATTGAGGCGGCGATTGGTGAGATGAAAAAGTTCTTGTGATAAAGTAGTTGAGTATTTGAGTCGTTGAGAAAAAATAAACAATATTCTCAAATACTCAATTACTCATCGACTTAACGACTTATAAAAATGAAAATTAAGATTCCCTGCTCTACTTCCAATCTCGGTCCCGGATTCGATACGCTCGGTCTGGCGTTGAATCGCTATTTATTTCTTGATGTCATTCTGAGCGAAGCGAAGAATCCAGTGAAGATCTCGGTTGAGGGGAACGGCAAAGAACATATTGCTGATGACGAATCTAATCTTGTTATCTGCGCGATGAAAACGGGGGCGAAAAAAATCGGCAAAGAACTTCCTTCATTTCATCTCCATATTAAAAATGAAATTCCGGCGTACGGCGGGCTCGGCGGAAGCGGTGCAGCAATTGCAGGTGGAGTATTTCTTGCAAATGAATTGCTGAATGGAAATCTTTCACGTAGCGCAATGCTCGACATTGCCGTGGAGATCGAAGGACATCCCGACAATGTTTCAGCCGCCCTCTTCGGCGGACTGACCGTCAATTGTTTTGATGCGGAACAGAAAGTGCATTGTCGAAGCGTGAAGATTGAAAAACCGCTCTCCGTTATCACTTGCTCGCCTCATTTTCAGGTACACACCAAACAAGCCAGAAAAATTTTACCCCAGAAAATCCCGTTGAAGGATGCAGTTTCCAACATCGAAAATGCAGCATCGCTCGTTGCCGCATTGATGAGCGGAGATTTCGATGCTCTTCGTTATGTCACCGCTGATCGTCTGCACGAACAATACCGCGCAGCGTTGATTCCCGGATATGACGAGGTGAGGAAAGCAGCGCTGGAAGCAGGAGCTCTATCGTTCAATATCAGTGGCGCCGGGCCGACAGTGTTTGTCTTTGCACTAAAAAATGAAAAAGAAATCTGTGAAGTAATGCAGAAAGCATTTGAGAAAAACGGGCTGAAAGCAACGAGTGAAGTGATGAAGATTGAAAATCACGGAATACGAACTGTTTAAAGTCCCAGACAAAATCACGCCAAACATTTATTGTCTGCAGTAATATCATCAGGTAGTTTGTCAATTATTTTTCCTCTTCATCGTTTTTATATTCTAGAATATCTCCCGGTTGACAATCCAATGCTTTGCAAATTGCTTCTAATGTTGAGAAACGGATTGCTTTTGCTTTCTCATTTTTTAATATGGAAAGATTAGCCATAGTGATTCCGACCTTCTCCGTAAGTTCTGTTACGCTCATTTTTCTCTTTGCCAGCATTACATCAATATTTATTATTATTGCCATAATTATACCTTATACCGTTAAGTCGTTTTCTGATTTTATATCTACGGCACTTTGTAAAAGTTTTTCAAAAACAGCCGCCGCGGTGGCGATTACAACAGAAATAAAAGTGGCCACAATACCTACGGCAATAAATCCAGCCGGATCGTCATCTTTATTGTGAAGTATCCTTATATACAGTACTGCCATTACAATTGAAGCGCTCTGTATTATCGCGCAATATTTAATAGTCCTTAAAGCTTTTACGGAACTTAGTGAGAATACTTTATTTTGTCCTATGTATCCGAGTAATTTGAACGCTTGATACAGGGCAACAAAAAATGGGATTGACGCTGCATATATATACACTATGAACGGATCCGAGTAAATACTGAACAGGTCTAAGTCTACAGCCCTCCCCTCGGTCAAGGGAAACCGTATCATGCCGGTCAGCACCACGATTCCGATTAGTACAATTACTACCTTTAGAAATATTATTGAACCTCGTTTCATACATACACCTCGCTTATTGAGTTATTGGATATTCAATAATAATAAAATATTTATCGTTTGTCAATATATTTTTATTGTTATTCATTAAATAATTATCGAGGTGAATTGTAAAGCAATTGAGAAAAAAGGGCGGAAGCGGCGAATGAAGTGACTGGTGTGGAGAATAACGGAACTGAAAGGAATCTAACACCCCTCCCGTAACCTCTCTTCTTCTTTGTAATTGTTTTGCGGTTGCTGCAGAGGCACTATTTTTTTCGGTTGATTCTTCTTCATCGGAGTTTTTGAAATAATCTGCGGCGTTCCCTCGAAATAAATACTCAATTCTTTTTTCCGTTCAAGTAGTTTCCTCTCATCGTCAGAAGCATCAGGCCGGATAACAGGAAAAAGAATCTCCTGTTCCCATCCGGTCAACCCTCCGAGCAATGTAAACACAGAATCAAACTTTTTCATCCTCAACAACACCCACGCCTGTGATGCATGAGTCCCACCCTGTGAGTACAGCACTACTGTTTCATTCCTTTTCACCTCACTGTTCAGCAATTCGTCAAGGGTCATCAGTCGGGCTCCGGGAATATGGTAGGAATAAAACGAAACGGAATCGCGAAGATCAATGATCCGGATTTTCTTTTTCCCCTCTTTCATCGTGACCGCAAGCTCGATCGGTGTAATATGATCCCGTTCTGTCTCGATCATCTTGGCTATTTGGGAGAGGTCGTCATTGTTCCGAGTCGGAGAACCGATGATTGCCGCGCCTGCACCCAGTATGATTGCGATTGAAACAAGGATTTTATTGAGGGTCATACATATCAAGGCCACCCTTCGACGTGTCCCGACAGAAATCGCCGGGACCCGCTTAGGGTGACTACACTTTTTTATTTTGAGAAATTTTGTTCCAGTTTTTCTGCACCGTAAAACCCGAGCAATGCAACAGCAACGATCATGAAAACCATCACTCCGTACGGAAGATTGAATAACGAAGCGAGCGTTGTTTCTCCCATTGATGTTGAATTGTACCAGTCTGCAATGAACGGATAGATCTCTCCGAAGAAAAAAATTCCTGCGAACATTCCGAGTAAGTGAATCCATCCGTCCATTTTTCCCGTCACCGCGGCGACACAACATGTGCCGGGACAGTAACCTCCCATCACAAAACCGAGGCCGAAGATCAATCCGCCGACAAGTTGCGGAACGAAATATGTCGGAAGAACTTTTACCAACGAGAGGTCGAGAAATCCAAACCATGACAGCCAGAAGAGACCCAGCATGGCAGTGATGATGGCAGTGAACATCACTTTGAAGACTGTGAGGTCGCGAAAGTAAAATTGTCCTGCCAGTTTCATCCCGCTGCCGAATCCCGCCTGCTCGAGAAAAAATCCGAAACCGATGCCGATGAAGAATGCGATGATCAGTGCGGTATCGACATCGAACAATCCGAATTGAAAGAACGGTGCATTCATTGCCATTGCCTCCTGAAAAAGTATGCGAAGGCGTACGCACTCGCAAACACGGCGATCATGAAGACCCAGCTGCCGACGCTCATCAATGCGCCCCCGGTCAATGCCTGTCCGCTCGTGCAGCCGCGGGCGAGTTTAGAACCGAAGCCGAGCAATATCCCGCCAAAGAATGCGAAGAACATACGGGATGAGACAGGATAGGATGAACTTTTCTCAACGGTCCGTTTTATTCTGCGGGAGATCCAACCGGAAAAAAATCCGCCGACGAGCACCCCTGCAATTTCGTACACGAGCCAGTCTTTCAACGGATTTCCCGACGGGGTGTTGAGATATTCTTTGTAATGTTCGTTCGATTGTGCATGCGCCGGTGCTACCGTGTTCACTCCCGCAGCAACGACAGACGTAAACGCACCCGACGCACCGAGTCCCCGTCCCATAATAACAAATGCTGCAAGCAGGACAAGTCCGAGACCGATGCCGGCGAGATAGGGATTGAGGTATGGTTTTGGGTTTTTCATTGCTTCATGATCATACTTCGACGCAGTGCCGACGCATTAGTCATCCTGAGTAAGTCCCGATCGTTTTTTTAGTAAGGACGCATCGAAGGATTGCTTTTTATTTTGTCGGCACCTTGCTCAGTATGGCTATTGTTTCTTTTCAACTTTCTCTACCGGATAACTGTCATCCCGCACGTTCCAGTCCTCAAAGCAGCCGTCGTACACTTTTGCGTCATAGCCGAGATATTTTGCAGCGTAGTACACCAGCGTTGCCTGCTGACCGACGTGGCAGTATGTAACGATCGTGGTTCCTTTCGCAACGCCGACACTGTCGAACACATGCTGCAAATCATTTTTAGATTTTATCTTTCCGGTCGAATCCAGCATGGAACTATAGACGAGATTTTTGGCTCCTTTAATATGTCCCTGCCGGGCAACCCCGCCGCCATTGCCGTCATAAAAAGTTTTTGTACGCGCATCCACGATCATTACTTTTGGATTTGAAAGATTCTGCTTCACCCAGTCGGCATCGGTAATGACATCCGGAACAATGTTCAATGTCAGTGATGTTCGTTTCACTTCGGAGATTCCCTTCACGACATCTCGTCCTTCCGATTTCCATGCCTCCAATCCGCCGTCCAGCAGTCCGATTTGATTGCCAAACCCGAAATACGTCAGCGCCAGCAGCATCCGCGTTGTGGTGGTTACGTTCTGTCCCGCAAAGACGAGAATGATCTTTGAATCTTTGCTGATGCCAAGCGATTCGAGCACGTTCTTTGCCTCCGCAACGGCAGGCATTTCCGTATTGAGATCGGGATTGGAAGGAGCGAGCGAATTGAACCATAAAAATCGGGCGTTGGGAATATGCCCGTACTTGTATTCATTCCTGCTGAATCCGACCTGCAGCACGACGACATCCTTATCATTAAGATGCTCGGAAAGCCATTGTGTCGAGACGAAATAGGGAACCGTCCGGACAGAAATACCGAATGAAAAAACGAGATTGAAACAGAGTGCAACGAACGCAATGATTCTCATACCATCTCCCGATTATTGAGCAGAATGTATGACGAACCTACATAATTAACAAGGGTGGTTCAACGGGGTTGGGATGAAATAAATAAAACAAGGGGTGAAATGTGGTATAGGGAATGACAAAGTTTTAAGGAAAGAAAATTCTACAGATCGCGAGGTTTTGTATCCATCATTCAGGATAATATTCCCTTACTCTTTTTTCTTCGTTGGATGCTTCATCTAACCTTCCCATTTTTTTCAGTAAGAGCGCTCTGTAGCGATGACACTTGCCGGCAAGATATGAGTCGGGAAAAGATTTTGCCGACCGCGTGAACAGATCGTACGCTTTTTGGATTGATGTCGTATCATCGGCTTCCATCAACAATTTCGCTTCCTCAAAATCCCGTTTCCATCGCAATGCAACGGGATTCATTCGATCAGATTCTTGTAACGCTTGAAACTGAGGCGGGAATGTTGAGGTGTCTTTCGGTAGGATAGCGGGAGTTGGTTCACTGAAAAAATTTTCAATCGCTTCTGCATACGCAGTGGCTTCATTCTTATTGTGCTGTCGCTGTTTCAGTCGCTGCTCTTCAGCAGGATTGGTAAAGAACGATGCTTCTGCAATGACACCCGGAATACCGTACGATCTTCGCAGCACACCTGCGCCCGCTTCCGAAAAAATTGCATGATCGGAAACAATGCTCACCGGCGTTTCGGATTGAAACAAATGTTTCGCCAGACTTTTTGCGAGATGTTTGGCGAACGATACTCCCGCTTGATTTTCCGATGCTGAGCCATGAAAATATATAATCGGAAAATTCACGAGCGAATCGGCGGTTGCATTGTGGTGAATGGAAACAAAGAGATCTGCCTTGTTGTCAACGGCAAGTTTGGCGCGTTCGGCAAGCGGAACAGCGATATCCCCTGTCCGCGTCATCAACACTGTTCCCCCTTTTTCTTCGAGAAAACCTTTGAGTATCAATGCGACGCGCAGATTGATCCATTCTTCCCGCTCGCCGGAAGGTCCCTGGCGATAACTGTCTGTTGATGCGGTACCTCCATGTCCCGGATCGATCACAATTATTTTTCCAGCAAGGGGAGACGGCTCTCTTTTACTCTGCGCCTGTGACACAGCACAGAGCGCGATGAAGGTGAATACAGCAACGATGTGGAGTTTGGATTGTATGAGCATTACCGCAAAACGTTTAACATAGGTGTAGGAAACCTCAGAGGTGTCCTACATCTTTCTAGTTCAGCAGTTTCTCCACCACATTCAGCGGCGTAATGCCGTCCGCTTCCGCATTGAAATTGGTGATGATACGGTGACGAAGGACCGAGACCGCGACGGCGCGTACGTCCTGAATATCGGGAGTATATTTCCCATTCAGTATCGCACGAGTCTTTGCGCCGAGTATGAGATACTGCGATGCACGCGGACCGGCTCCCCACGTGAGCCAATCTTTGATGAACTGTGGCGCGTGCGGGTCTTTTGGACGGGTCTTTGCAACGAGCTGCACAGCATATTCGATCACCGAATCTGCCGCCGGTACTCTTCGCACAAGATCCTGATACTCGATAATGTCGTCGGCATCCAATACATGCTTTACTTTCGGCGAATATAATCCGGTCGTCGATTTGACGATCTGCAGTTCTTCCTGGAACGATGGATAGTCAAGCCACAGATTGAACATAAAACGGTCGAGCTGCGCTTCGGGAAGAGGATATGTCCCCTCCTGTTCGATCGGGTTCTGTGTTGCAAGAACGAAGAACGGTTCGTCGAGCGTATATGTTTTTCCCGCCGCCGTTACTTTATGTTCCTGCATCGCTTCGAGCAATGCTGCTTGTGTTTTCGGGGGAGTGCGGTTGATCTCGTCTGCAAGGACAATGTTGGCGAAGACAGGACCCTGCACAAACTTGAAGATCTTTCCTCCGCTCCGTTTGTCGTCTTCAATGATCTCCGTGCCGGTGATGTCGCTCGGCATAAGGTCGGGGGTAAATTGAATGCGATTGAAATCAAGGTCGAGCACATCGGCGAGCGTTTTGATCAACAGTGTCTTTGCAAGTCCCGGCACGCCAACGAGAAGACAATGTCCGCGCGAAAGGAGAGAGATGAAGAGCTGCTCGATCACTGCATCCTGTCCGATGATCACTTTTCCTATCTCCGCTCGTAATTCCTGATACGATTCGTTCAGCGTGCGGACCGCTTCGACATCCGACCGTTTCGGTTTTATGTTTTCGGGTTTTGATTGGGTATCAGTTTTGCGTTTTGCCACGAATTAATTCCTTATTAAAAATTGGAACACAGAGGCACACAGATAACATTGGTGAAGCAATTACATCAAACTTGTATGAAAATGCAAGAGAAGGTATTGTCTTCAATTACTGGATACCGTCATGCCGAACTCGTTTCGGCATCTTGACTAAAGAAAGATGCTGACATTCGTCAGCATGACGGATTTGAGAAAATTCAATGAACAACAATTCAACGGCGTGCAAGCCACAATCGAGGATTTTGTTTTTCTTTTTCATCCCACACTTCAAAGTGCACCATATCGCCGGAGACCGAGCCGCCGCTGCGCGCAATGATGCTTCCCTCCTTCACTTTTTGTCCCTGAATCACGAGGATATCCTCAAGATGCGCATACACCGTGCGATATCCGTGTCCGTGATTGACAATGACCAAATTACCGTACGACGGCAGCCAATGGATCAACGCCACTTCGCCGTCGGCAATCGTGCGGATGGGGGAGTTATCCTTCGTCGAAATGTCGATACCGGTATTCGTCGTGATCGTCTTCATGATCGGGTGGACATGGTTGCCGAATTCCGCGACTACTTTTCCACCGGACACAGGCCAGATCAATTTTCCTTTCCGTTCATTCAACGGACGAAGGACGATCTCCACTTTTGCATCTTCGATCGCGTATTCTTTCTCGCGCTCTTCTTCGCGTATGCGGGCAAGTTCGATCTCCCGCTCCTTTGCTCTCGCTTTTTCGAGGTCGTTCTTTTTCTTCAATTCAGCCAGGTCGCGTTCGCGCTGAATCTGTGCCAGTCGATCTCGCTCTCTCTTCGCTGCGCGTTCCTTTGCGATACGTTCCTTCCGCTCGCGTTCCGCTTTTTCCGCTTTCTCTTTCTTGATCCGTTCCTGTTCGATCAATGTTGCGATGAGATTTTCCAATTGCTTTGCGGCGGCGACCTTCCTGTTCAATTCTTTCTTGATCTGTGTTTTATCTTTTCGGATCGCCGTCAGCACGCGTTTGCGCTGGTCTTTTGTCTTGTTGAGTGAGTTCTCCTCTTTTAATTTTTCAGATATCAATTGCTGTTCCGTGGAAAGTTTTTCCTGCAGCGTGCTGTGCTCGAATTCTATCTGATCCTTTTTTATTAGGATCTTTGCAAGGTCTTTCTTCCGTTGGTCAGAAAAGCGCTTTAAGTACTCGATGCGGATATACAATTGATTGATCGAATTGGCGGAAAGCATTGTTTCCAGGTCGTACACTTTGCCGTATTTGTAGACCGATGAGACATACTGTGCATAGTGTGAGCGGAGAAAGTTGAGCTGCTTTTCCAACGTCGTGATCTTAATGAGCGATGAATCGATGGAGTACCGGATGGTTTTCTCTTCGCGACGGAGCTCAGCGAGCAGTTCACGGACGAGATTCGCTTTCTTTTCGATCTTATCCAAACGGTCGACCGTGACCTTCTCTTTCTTGTCGGTCTGCTGCAACTGCTGTTCGTATTTCTGTATCTCTGCGCGGAGCCGTTTTAATTGCTGATCGCGCCGTTTGAGGTCCAATTGAGTGCTCAGTGCAAGAGAGCAGAGAAGGAGAACGAGAGATATGGCGCGTGCCGAACGCATCAATTGATCAGGATTTGTTCCGCATCGTCAGGATACGCGATGGATAATGAGGTAAGCGAAGGATTGATCGTCACTTCATCGAAGAGAAACTCGATGCTCGTGAGCCGTTCAGGAACGAAGATCTTCGATGCTGCGGGTTGCCATAAACCGTCATTCCCTTGAACGTAGGAATAGAATTCCTCCCACATCAATGTCTTGTCATACGTGAAGGTTTGAACTTTTGCAATTCGCATCGATCGCGCATCGACCGAGATCTTCGTGACGTACAAACCGTTGGTGAATCGGAAAATGTAGGCATCATTGGTAACGGCAAAGCTATCCGGTATGGAAAACGAATCATTGAATCGCCGCACACCGCTGATAGCATCGATGATCACTCCCGGTTCTATTCCTGAAACAAAAGGGAGGGATTTCATCCCTTTATCCGGATCACCGGTATAGAGTGTATTATTGAGTGCGTTGTATGCTACAAAATGATGCTGTGTGAAGAGTGCGCGTGCAACGGTGATGCCAAATGGACCCTCTACAATGATGCGGAGACTGTCGGGTTTCTTCACCGCCAGATCGAATCCAGCGCTCTGCGACATTTGCGGCGTTTCGACATTCACCGAACCGACAGCGCTGAATGTTTGTATGGATGCCGGAAGTGCATTGACCATCAGGATAATCTCAGTGGGGGAAAAAGAACGGTCGGCGGTGAACGTCTCTTTTTCAGCCGAACATCCGACCAGTAGAGCTGCGATGAAGCCAAAGAATATTTTTTTACCGGTTCTCACAGCGCTCCACGCTCAATCTTTTGGCGGAGAGCGGAGTTCTTTTGATCTTTGTCGAGCGCCTTTGTCCAATACTTCTTTGCTTCGTCGATCCTGTTCAATTTTGCATAGACATCGCCGAGATGTTCCAGCACGACCGAGCTCGCATCACCGGATTCGATAGATTTTTTTATGTATACGAGCGCATCTTCATATCGTCCGAGTTGGTAGAGAATCCAGCCGTAGGTATCGAGATACGATGAGTTTGCAGAATCTTTTTCCAGCGACCGCTTGGACATTTTCATTGCACGGTCGAGCTGGATGTTCCGCTCGGAGAGGCTGTAGGCATAATTATTCAGCACCAGGGCATAATCGGGATCGATACGGAGCGCTTTTTCGTATACGGAATCCGATTCCGTATGCATCTTCAATGCGTCGTAGGTCAACCCGAGCGACGAGAGGACGTTGATGTCGGCAGGGTTCAATTCGTGCGCACGTTCCAAAGCGACGCGTGAATCTTCATTCATTCCCGCCCGGTTATAGGCGATGCCGAGCAGCATGTGAATACGGAAATCATCCGGCACATACATCTTTGCCTTGTTCAGGATGCGGGTCGTTTCCATGAAATCCTGTTTATCAAAATAGAGCCAGCCCAATTGCCACCACGCATCGGCATTCCAATTGGCGGACGTTGTCGCTTTGTTCAGATAATTTTCAGCGACCGAATCTTGTTTCAACTGACGGTGCAATACGCCGAGATACAAATATGGACGCCAATCGGTCGGATAATCTTTTTCGAATTTCTTGAAGACGGTGATCGCGTCGTTGAACAGAGACGAATCTTTCAACGCCTGTGAATAGTATGCAAGCCCGATCCGAAAATGGAGGTCGGGATCAAGCGAATCGGCGGCAAGGATCGTTTCCATCTCGTTGCGTGCAGATTTCCAATCGTTTTGCTGCAAATAAACATCGACCAGTGTTGCGCGCAGGAAGAGATTCTTTGGATTCTTTTCAAGGACATCGTTCACTGTTGCGATCGCTTTGTCGTATTGCTTCTGCCGCATGTACATGTCAGCGAGGCTCTGTTTCACTGCGATGTTGCTCGGGTCGAGCTTCAGCATCTGTTCGTACGCTTCGGTCGCTTTATCGTACCGCTGCAAAACGGTGTTCAATTGCGCAACCTGCAGCAGTATTTCCCATGAAGGACCCTGTCGCTGGAGAATCCGCTCGTACAGTTCAAGCGATTCGAGAGGGCGGCTCCGTTCCATAATCTGGGCGAGTGCAAAGAGGGAATTGACATGGTTCGGATCAATCGTCAGAATGGATCGATATGTTTGTGCTGCTTTATCAAACTGCCCGGAATGGATATAGATCTGTCCGAGCAGTTCGCGGTAATCGATCTTTGCTGAATCGAGTTTGACCGCTTCGAGTGCGTGCTCGATCGCCGGCACATATCGTTTTAATCCTGCGTAATTCTTTGCAAGTGCGTACAGGATCGCAGGGTCTCTATCGAACCGCAATGCATCCTGGTAATCGAGGATCGCTTCGGCGAACTGTCCCTTGCTTTCTTTCAACGATCCGTCGATGAATAGCTGCATCGCCGCAGCACGGTCGTTCTTCTGCTGTTCGGCAATGGTCTCTTTTTGTATCTGTTCTGTTGAAGTTGTCTTAGATGACGAGCAACCGCTGATGAAGATAACGATCCACACCGCAATCACCGCTGCACGAATATTGTTCATGGTATATGCGACTCCTTTACTCAAATATATCAAAACTGTGCTGTACTTACAATTAGACAAAAAACAAAGGCGGCATGTTCCCGCCGCCTTTGTTTTATTTCAATCAAAATTCCCGAAGTCTTGAAGACTTCGGGAATTTATTTTTTATTTTCTGCTGTTCAACTTCGACAACAATCGTAAAATTTCAATATAGAGCCAGATCAGCGTCACCAGCAATCCGAACGCCGCGTACCACTCCATGAATTTCGGCGCCCCATGTTCTGCTCCTTTTTCGATAAAGTCGAAATCAAGCACAAGGTTCAGTGCCGCGATCACAACAACGACAAGACTGAATCCGATCCCGATCAATCCGTTCTCATGAATGTAGGGAATTCCGGATCCGAAGAAACTCATGATCCATCCGACAAGATAGATCAGTGCAATTCCTCCCGTTGCTGCGAAGACTCCCAATTTGAAATTTTCCGTCGCTTTGATAACGCCGGATTTATATGCAAGCAGCAGGCAACCCGCCGTGCCGAAAGTTAGTGCGACCGCCTGAATGACGATGCCGGGGTACGACGCTTCGAGAATGGCGGAGATCCCACCGAGCGCGAATCCTTCGAGTACGGCGTACAATGGAGCAGTGACCGGCGCCCAGATCTTTTTAAAGACGGTAACGAATGCAACGAGCAACCCGCCTATGATGCCGATAAGCATCCACATCGACAACGATTCGACATTGCCTTCGATGAATTGGCTCCACGTGTACGCAGCACTTGCGATCAGCAGCAATAACATGATTCCTGTTTTGTTCACCGTACCGTTGATCGTCATCGCATCGGCAGTGGCGACAGTGCCGATGTGCTGGAATGTTTTGTCGTTCAGCGCCGGGTTAGCAGTTCTCATAATAGTATTGTCCCTCCATTATAGTTAACGTATCAACAACATTTTTTTTGTTTCCGTAAAATTATTCGCTTGTAATCGACACATATAGATTCCCGAGGCGACATCTTCGTCGGCTTCGTTGCGTCCGTCCCATGACAGCGTGTACGATCCGGCTTTCAATTCCGCATGGAGCAATGTCCGGATCAACGAACCTTTGCTGTCGTATATATGAATGGTCGCCAATCCGTCTGAAGCAAGTCTAAACTCGATCGTCGTGTTCGGGTTGAACGGATTCGGGTAATTAGGTCTCAATTCAAATCGGTCCGGTTGTTGAACGGACCGCGCTGCAAATCCTGTGGAGCTAACAGTGTACTTATAGACAGAATCGCCGACAGCATATGCGAGTGTCGGTGAAAGGAACCGAAAGCGGTTTATCCTCCGCCCAATACCGAGCGGGCTCCATGTCTCTCCGCCGTTGGTCGTTTGATACATCAAGATCGAACTGTATCCGCCGATCCATCCGAGTGTATCGTTGATGAAACCCATTCCTTGCACGAAATAGTAACTATTAGAAAACAATTTTTCACTCCACGTATTACCGCCGTCGGTTGTTTTCAAAAAATTGATTGGAAATCCTGATGAATTACGCTGCAGCGATGCGTAACCGACGTTGCGTGAAGGGAATTGTATCTTCCAGCTCCATTCCCCTTTGCGCGAAGTTTTTATTTTCTGTGTCCATGTGTTTCCGCCGTCGGTCGTCATCAGCACCACGCCGCTGGAGCTGTCGTGCGTCGCATGTGTCAATCCGACGCAGAATCCCGTATCCTTTGTAAAAAAATAGACATCGATCAAACCGGCGGCATACTGATTCATATCTTTCGCAATCCACGTTGTACCTCTGTCTGTGGTGCGATAAAACCATGCCGGACCACGAACACGACCGACAGCATTGATAATGGAATCATTGAATACCTGCATCCCGCAGAATCCTCGTTTGATCGTTCCGCTGGAGAGTTGGTGCTCGGGGAACCAATTCGTCCCTCCGTTTGTGCTCTTATACAGAATGACAGTATCTGTCGCGCTCGTGTTGTTCGGGTCACCCCATCCCAAAGCGCCCGCATATCCGGTCGATGAATCGAAGAATCCGATCGATCGCCAGTGGGTTTTGCTGGTTTTGTCTATCACTTTCACCCACGACTGCCCCCCGTTCGTCGTCCGGTGAATTTGTCCCGCGCCGTTTGCGATCCATCCCACCTGTTCGTTCAGAAAAAAACCGTCGTTATTGCGGGAAGATGGCGACGGGATGAAGTTTGTTTTTTTCCACGCTCCCTGCTGTTGAGCAAACAGAAACGAAAATATAAAGAGAGGAGCTAGAATTTTATTCATGCGGCAGTCTATTGGTGAACGGATCGATCGGTTTCGTTGATTAAGGGTACGAAAAATTAGAATCTTCTCCAACTGCCCGGGACTTCAACAGAGATCGTATCTTTTGATCAAAATTGATATTTCACAACAGATGGGAACCATATCACACATCATAAGATCTTTAGCTCGCACCTCTTGCGTTGAACAAGAAAAAGGATTATACTCGCATCAGTGCTTTTACAATTCATGCTTCCTTTTATTCACTTTTACAGGAGTCCCCATGAAAAACTTGTTCAAAAACATCGTTGTCGCTCTTCTTGTTGCATCCATGGCAATTATGTCCGTCGGATGCTACGGTTCATTCAGCCTGACAAAGAAAGTGTACAACTGGAACGGATCGATGGAAGGGAAATGGGTGCAGGAACTTGTATTTCTTGTGTTGAACATCGTGCCGGTGTACGGTGTTGCGGCGTGGATCGACGTTGTGATCCTGAACAGCATCGAATTCTGGACCGGCAACAAACCGATGGCAGCTACGATGACGTCCGATGACGGAACGACGGTGGCATTCAATAATGAGAACAAGACAATGACGATCAGCTATGCGGGCAGATCGTTCACCGTGGCGAAAGAGAACGGTACCGCGGTGGTGAAGGATGCGGAAGGGAATATCCTCGCGACGATGGAATCCGACGCGAACGGCGGGATGGTGATGAAAGATGCGAGTGGAAAAGTGCTCAGCACATACTCGCAGAGCGAAGTGAATGCGATGCTTGCAAGCAAATAGATGATGTGAGATTTTCCAAATCTCGAAGATTTTGAAAATCTGAATTTCGAAGGAGAACTGAATTCAGTTCTCCTTTTTTATTTTTACGGCGGAAAGAAAAAGGAAGAACCAGCCGACAAGAAAAGCAACGCCGCCGAACGGTGTGATCGCCCCGAATATTTTTACTCCGGTGAATGTCATCGCGTAGAGACTTCCGGAGAATAGAACAACTCCTGTCATAAAACTCCATCCGGCTATTCCCAAGTAGCGGTGATGAATGAGGCGACACATCAATCCCGCAGTGATCAACGCAAAGGCATGATACATCTGGTACCGGACTCCGGTTTCAAACACAGCCAGCATTTCCGGCGTAACGCTTGATCTCAATGCGTGCGCACCGAATGCACCAAGTGCAACACCGGTGAAACCGAAAAATGCTCCTGCCGATAAAAATGTCTTTTGAAGATTCATGTTCTCCCGATCTGCAAATCTAATAATCTAGTGCCGTTTTTCATAAATAATCTTGTAAGAAAATTGTTCAGACTGAGCAACCTGCCTGCCGGCAGGTAGGGATGTCGCCGTCTTAAAAATCCTTCGACGCATCCCAACAAAAAGCGTTGGGGTTTGCTCAGGATGAACATGACGGCGACGTCGCGTCGAAGTATGATTCGAAAACGCAAGAAAACTTTTGAGAAATGGCACTAGTAATTCAACAATCTAATAATCCGGATCTACAACATTCCCCATCTCTTCCGTAAAAACCATTCCGTTGCAAAGAGCAGGATGATAGCAGACAAATATGCAGGAAGATTCCATAATTCAAACTCGCTCGTGTGGATCTTTTCCCGCTGTTTCATCTCCGGACGGGAGAGAATTTTTTGCATCAGCGAATCGAATTGAGCCGCATCGGCATACATTCCGCCGGACTTTGATGCGATCTGCTGCAAAAGGGATTTGTTCATTTTCGTCTCGGCAAATTCTATCGACTGTTCGCCGACGGAAAATCGTCCCGACGTTGTTGCGAGCGTGTCGCCATCGATCAATGAAGATGCCCTGTAGATGTATTCACCCTCGTTCATGCCGGTCGTGCTTCCTTCGTATCGTCCCGATCCGATCGATCGCATCGCAACGGTTGCTACGTGCTCGCCGTTGAGAGTCCGTATGCTCAATTGCAGATCTGTATTATCGACAGGTTGAAAATTTTCGCTGTACACCTCCCCGGTAAACTCAACAGGTTCTCCCTGGGAGTACAATGCTTTTGACGGCTCAACTTTCAACCGGGAATCCTGATCGTGTGTGGCAAGCCATCGCACCAGCGCGGAAAACCAGGCGTCGAAAACGTCCCGTGTCTCGTCTCCCGCTCCCGCCAATAATTTCCAGCGATGGATACCGTACCCGAGGATCGCGAGCGATTTTGTGTTCGCAATGCTGCGAGTGACCAGCAGCGGATTCTGTAGCGTCACCCCCTGTATCTTTACGCCGAGCAGCGTCTGCGCTTCCGGTTTTGCGCTGAACGATTGCAACGCTGCGTAAACCGGCGGAAGTTTTTCCCACGCGAACGACGGGAACCGTTCCGCATCTACCTGCGCCAATGCGTGATATTTGTGCTGCGGTATCAGGTGCGCAAGGATTGTTTGTTCATCGGCGCGGTTGCCGGTGATGGTGAACGGAAGGAGCGGTTCCAATTCTTTCAGTTTCTGCAGATCGATCAACCGTCCGGCAATAAAAAGGAGCGACAGCTGACGCGAACGGACTGCCGACGCGACCGTTTGCATTACGTGCGATGTGCTTTGTGGTGCTGGAAATCCGATCAGTACTGCACAATCCGCCGTTGAGAGCGATTGGTTCAATGACGGAGCATCAGATGTAGTTTTCAACTCTCCGCTCGGAAGCTGGACGAATAATGCCGGTGAGATATTCTTGTCGTTGTTGAGCGATTGCATCACGGCAGAGACATCCGGACCCGGTGCGCCGGCGATGACGACAATGTTCATTTTGCTTTTCAGGATCTTTACGAGCGCTGAACGGCTGTTGTTCTTGGCGGTGCTTTCATTGTCGAGCGCCGGGATGCGGACGGTCAATTTTTTGACACCGTCATTCCTTGGTGTGTACGAGAATTGCACCGGCGTTTCGGCGATGCCCGATTCCGCAGAAGAGAGGGTGACAGTTTTTTCATCCACTTTCTTTCCTTCTTCCAGAAGCGAAACGGTGACGGTCGTGGCGGGAATGCCGGACGATGTGATAACCGCATCGACAGGGATCGATGCATCGACATAGCCGATGGAGTTCGTGATCAGTTTTGAAACAGAGAGATCGTTTTGTTCAGCGGTATCGCCGACGCCGACGGTGAAGATCGGAATACGCGAACGTTCGGCATCGTACAGCGGGTTCGGTCCCGCGTTGTAATTGCCGTCGGTGATAAGGATGATTGATTGCAGCGCTGCCGGTGTTTCCTTGACTGCCGATTGGATTGCGGAAGAAATATTGGTCGATCCTCCATCCATCCGTAATGAATCACGCGAGAGGGGAGATGCCGCGTACGAAAATTTCAGCAACTGCAGCGATGCATTTGATTCGAGCGATGCGAATGAACTGCCGGAGAGGAGCGATGTGACGGCCGAATCTCTCTTTACCGTTCTGTCCGCATGGGACATGCTGAGCGAATTATCGACCAGTACTGCAACGGCAGGACGCTCTTCTGTTGACGACGTGAGTGTGAGGAGCGGCTCGAACATTGCAACAAGTGTGAGCGTGAACGCGAGCGAACGGAGAACGATGAGCACGTTCCGCTGCAGACGGGATACAACGGGCACCGTGTGCCTGTAAATATAGACCGACAGCGCAACTGCGGCTGCGGCAAAGAGCACGACAAGAAAGAGCGATACCTGAAACGACAGACTCATACAGAAATGTACAATAAAAATCCCCAAGACCAATGGCTTGGGGATTTTAAAAAGCGATCGGATTGCTTAGAGCAATCCGATCGCTGCAAAGATTTACTTCACCAGCATCATCCCTTTGGTTTGAGAAAAGAATGTTGTCTGCAATCGATAAAAGTACACACCGCTTGCAAGATGAGAGCCGTCGAACGGGACTGAATATGTCCTCCGCTGCTGGAACCCGTTGACGAGCGTTGCCACCTCTTTGCCGAGAATGTCGTACACTTTTAATGACACAACATCGCTTACCGGAAGATCGTACGTGATCATCGTTGCCGGGTTGAACGGATTAGGATAATTTTGCTTTAACGCGAATGTTGTGGGGAACGGCGGGGTCGTACCGACTCCCGTCGTTGTCTGTTTTGTACTGAACAAATTTGCCGGCGCATTGTACGGGCTCGTCCGCGCGGCAGAAATATCCTTTGCGCCGGCGTAAAATTTCACCTCTGTGCTCGATGTAACTCCCGGTATCACTGCTGAATATTTTCCCGAGTTTGTCGCCGTATCGACAATTTCTCCCAGAGCCATCGATATGGAATTGAACGACGCGCCGTTGTTCGTCGAGTAGAATAACTTCACCGAATCTTTATACACAGAATTCGGGGAAACGACGAACATTCCGATGGAATAATTGCTGTCAATGGTAAGCGCAATCTCCGGATCGGTCGAGATGATCATACCGTTGTACAACACCGCTTTGTACGCGTTGATGATCCCCCAGCCGATCGTATTATTTGGCGATGCAGCATTGTTCGCACTGTTGCGGAGTGCATCGCGGACCTGCACCGGAGTCAATTCCGGTCTAGCGGAAAGCACCTGCGCGGCAACCCCGGCAACAAGCGGCGTTGCAAGCGACGTTCCTTGAGACGAACCGGTGTACAACGCCACCTTGCCCGGCGGAACTGCGCAATACGTGCCGACACCGTGCGCAACCACATCCGGTTTTGTCCGGTTGTCACTGGTGGGACCGACAGAACTGAACCCGGCATAGTTTCCCGCACCGTTTACCGCGCCGACGGAAATGATACTGTCCGCATCTGCAGGAGAGGTGAGAAAATGCCATGCCGATGCTGCCTCATTTCCCATCGCATTCACCACAACAACGCCTTTGCGCGCTGCGATTGTAGCCGCTTTTGTTGTTGTAGCTGTTTTTCCATTCATGTCATTGTATGTGTAATCTTGCTGACCGGCATCAAACTCGCTGTATCCAAGCGAGCTGTTTACTACATCGACGCCGTTCGCCTCCATCCACTCGATCGCAGCAACCCAATTGTCTTCTTCCACGTTTGTTTCGGTCGGCACATATTCGGTTTTTCCGAGTATGAAGAACGCATTGAACGCGGGACTTACCAACTGACCTTCTTTGAATCCCCCCACGAGCGACATCGTAGAGGTTCCGTGAGAATCCTGCGACGGGTCGTCGCTACCGTTGTTTGCCGTGCTGGTGTCCTTCTGAATGAAATCGTATTCACCGATCACTTTCATGTTCAGCATTGCTTCGTGTTCCTTCCAACGGAATCCCGTATCGAGCATGCCGACGAGCACTCCTCTGCCCGACACACCGATGTTGTGTACATCGACTGCTTTGATCATATCCATCTGCGCGAACGACGGACCGTACGAATATTTTTGACCGAGGTGTGGTTCGGTAATTTTCAGAAGAGACGATTCGATCTTCGGCAGTTCTTTTCGTTTGAATATCCTTACCGGTTCTATCCCCTTAATAAATGAAAACGATGCAAGCAATTTCACCTGTTCGCTTGTCAGATACGCGGTTGCTGCGTTGAACCAGCGGGATCTGTTCTCAATTGAAATTCCGACGCTCTTCAAGCGGTCGAGATACGATTGCGAAACAGGGAGGTCTTCGTTGGTGAGAATTTCCTGATGTACTTTTGCCCGACGCTGCATTGCGCGGTCGGTAATTCCGATTGACCGTGCGGCAGCAGCAGATGATTTTGAAAACGCCGACATCTCTTTGTCTGTAAAATAGACCCAATACTTCTGACCTCTTTCTTGCGGAAAAAGAGCAGATGTGAAAACAAAAACCAGGATGAATAATTGTTTCATAATACCTTTAATATACAATTGCGCATGGTCGAATTCAATCTGCAAACAGGACGGTAAATTGTTCATTTACAATCAGCAACAATAATCGTATAATTTCAATGTTGCTACGCACAACCAGCCAATACTTTGAACATACTCGTCACCGGCGGCAGCGGGACTGTCGGAAAATATATTGTTGATGACCTGATCCGGCACAAGTACACCGTCGGTGTGGCGGATATTGTACCGCCGAAACGGAAAGATATCCGGTACCACCATTGCAACCTGTTGAATCTTGACGATGTGTGTGATGCTGTGATGGGATACGATGTTGTCGTCCACACTGCGGGTATTCCCCATCCCTTGAACGATCCTCCGGAAAAAATCTTCACCGTGAATGTGAACGGCACATTCAACGTATTGGAAGCATCTGCGCGCGGCGGCATAAAAAAAGTTGTTTTCACTTCGAGCGAGTCTACGCTTGGCTTCGCATTCATGACCAACCGGATGGTTCCGGAATATATTCCCATCGACGAGCAGCATCCGGTTCGACCGCAGGATCCGTATGGACTAAGCAAGATCGTTGCAGAACAGATCTGTAAAACCTACAGCGCGCGATATGGAATTCGAACGATCTGTTTACGCGAGCCGTGGATTTGGGTTCCGGAAGAGGAGATGATCTCGTTCTATAAACAATTAGTGGAGCAGTATCCCAATTGGCACAAAAATTTATGGACGTACGTGCATGTGTTCGATGTAGCACAGGCGCACCGACTCGCGATTGAAAAAGATCTCGAACAATTTCACGAAATATTTTTTATTACTGCAAAAGAGAATTGGACAGGAAAAGATTCAAGAGAGCTCCTTGCGCGGCATTACCCTGAAGTACGGCAGTTTTCGCCTCTCTTTTCCGGTGCGCAAGCGATCATTTCCCATGAGAAAGCAAAACGATTGCTTGGATATGAACCGACGTATTCCCGGAAAGACCTCTGGTGAATGAAGAACTTCCGCTCATATTCCTTGCTGCTCATTCTCAGCGCAATGGTAAGTGCGCAAACCCGATGGCAGGAGCTGTATCTTCCCAACCCGCTTCCCGATACCAACAAAGCATCGGTCCGGTTTGAACGGAATGTGTACACATATCTATGGACTGCCAGAGCGCAATACGCATACAACGATTCGTCATTCTATCTTACCTTGAACGATCAGTTCAACTCATCGTTCATCCGGAGTCAGTTCCGTTCGTTCCGCGACGAACAGGATTTTTCATTCACAGCATCAAAAAAACTATCGGAGGCATTTTCTCTCGCCTCGGAGGCGCAATCATTTGTGTTATCCGACAATCAAACGCTCGGCACAAGTAACGCGGGAATTCATTCGGGAGCCGTGGGTATCACATATCGTCTCATCGACAATATTTCGCTCACCCCGCTCCTCGGTATGAGGTACGATAAACAACAATTTGAAGAAGATGAAGGGATGAACTATCGGTTCTATTCGACCGTTGATCCGTTCGAGTTCAGCGGTTATCGGACATCGATGAACGGATTTCTGAACCAGTCGGAAGCCGGGAAGCGGACATTCAAGAAGCATGGCGCTGAGTTGAGCATTATAACCGACTTTGCACAAGGATCGACCGACAGTGTGCGCGTGAGGTGGCTGTCCAACCGGAACGATTTTTACATTCCGGCGGACAGCAGCGTGATCCGCGGATTCGGTGTTACTTCAAACATCAGGTCACGTTCGGAACAATTGTGGGGTGTTTCCAACGTACTCGGATACGACGTCGGGAACGGTTTCGATCTCAATCTTTCCGTGAATGTTGAAACGAGAACGATCGCGAATGCATTCCGGTATAAAAATCTTTCGGAGATACGTTCGATCTCATTCAACACATCGGTGCAGGAATTACGGTTGGAAGGAGGGATCGACCTCAATTACGTATCATCATCTACACTCATGACGATCGGATTTCAACTCGGCGAGCGTGACGAGAAACATTTGTTGGAGCGGATTGACGGCATCAATAAGGTCGAACAAGATCAACGGGCGCGGCAGGAATCCAAACTTGACAACACCGCAGTTCGCAGTACGTTCTATTCGAACATGTCGTCCGCCATTTCATCTGACGACGACCTTTCATTTTCAGGATCGTTCAGCGTGCTGCAGTATGATACGCCCGATTCTCTCAACACCGACGACCGCGATGAATTGCTGTTGAATCTCTCTTTAAAAGAACAGCATAGATTCAGCACGGTTTTTCGAGCCGCATTGACCGCCGAAGCGACCCTCAGCCACATCGTGTACCTCAAGCGTGATAAAAGCGCAAACAATAATTGGAACAGGATATTCCGTCTCTCACCCGAAATGACCTACACGCCGTCGCGGTCATTTACAATGTTCAATGCATTTGAAGTGCTCGCAAATTATACCGTCTTCGACTTTGAGTCACTCATTCCGTCGGTAAAAAGTTATTCATATCGTCAGGTTGCATTTCTTGATTCAACCTCGTATGATATGACAACGAAGGTCGGCATCGATCTTTTTGCGCACGTCCGCATCTATGAACGGGGCGAACTCCGCTGGCGGGAATTTTCGGAACGTCCGCTGCAGCGGATCGAAGAAGTGACCTTTTCGCCGCAGGTACGGTACCGGTTCAAGGACCAATGGATGTTCGCCGTCGGGTTCCGTTCGTTTGCTCAAAAACGATTCCGGTACGTGAATAATAACCGGCAATATGAAAGCACGTTCTTAAGTGCTGGACCGACAACGAATATTCGGATCGTCCTTTCGGCATATTCATTGATCGAGATCCGCGGATGGAAAGAGTTCCAGCGGTTCAACGGCGGGAGGATTCAGGAATTTTCAAACGTGATGATGAACGTGCGGTACTTCTTCTGACAAAGAGAGCAGATGAAAGAAAAAATATTTCAACTCCATATCCCCAGCAACCGCAAAAATATCCATCTTGTTGAGGAATTTTTCCACACGACGA
>JACPGG010000006.1 GCA_016182545.1 Ignavibacteriales bacterium | reverse complement strand
CAATTTCGAATATAAACAATCGTACATCCTTGCCGGCATTCAACGCGTCCGCGGCACGATCGCTCAACTGAAGAATTACAACAATGTTGCACGTTTCCTACTTGCATTCTTTATCTATAATGACGGCATCCTGACTGTCATTTCATTCGCGTCGCTGTTTGCCACACAGACGTTGCACTTTTCGCTTCAAGAGGTTCTGGTTCTATTTGCAGTTGTGCAGGCATCCGGTATTGCCGGATCATTGTTATTCGGCATCATCGCAGATAAGATAGGACCAAAACGATCGATCGCCATTAATCTTATACTATGGATGGTTGTCGTTGCATCGGCATACTTCGTCACTTCCAAAGCGATGTTCTATCTTATAGGAGCGATTGCGGGAAGTTCTATGGGAGCGTCGCAGGCATCGAGCAGAAGTTTGATGGCACAATTGACCCCAAAGAACCACGAAGCGGAATTTTTCGGTTTCTACGACGGTTTATGCGGAAAAGCGTCCGCCGTTGTGGGTACTTTTTTGTTCGGGCTGATTTCGTATATTACAGGAGATCAACGTTTATCTGTCCTCAGTATCGGTCTTTTTTTTGTGGCGGGTTTTATTCTGTTAGAACGTGTCGATGATAAACATTCTGCCCGTTAGCGCTGCACATAAGAACCTCGATGGAGAATAATATGAAACTAACACTGCTGTTGTTTATTTTTTTCGTTTTGTCAACCGCTGCAGAAAAAAAGATCTTTACGACAAACGACCATGTGAAAGTGCAAATGCAGGCACCATCCAAAATTTCCCCAGCCAAAGTGAGCGATATAAAAATCTTCTTTACGCCGAACGACGGGATCCATATTAATACTGAACCGATGTTCGAATTGAAGCTCGACAAAGATTCACACTTTGAAATTTCCGGCGAACCGCGGTACGGAAAGAATGAGAAAGGGTATCTTGATATCACAAAACCGATCGAGTTTTCCATCAAAACAAAAAACGGGATCCAACCGGGAACGTATCCGTTCAAAGGAAATCTCTTTTATTTCTATTGTTCCGATACAGAGGGATGGTGTAATCGATTTAAGCAGCCTGTCGAATTAACCATTACTGTCATCCGATGAAAAAAATTTTTTTCTTCTCCGACGTTCATCTCGGACTGCACGATACCCAACGGGAACAAGAAAAGGAACAACGGCTTCTCTCCTTTCTGACATATGTTCAGAAGCATGCCGAACAGGTGATCATCCTGGGAGATCTGTTCGATTACTGGTTCGAATATAAGTACGTGATACCGCGCGGATATCATCACGTCCTCTCGAAATTGGGGACGATGGCTCACAGCGGCATTACGATCCACTATCTTGCAGGGAATCATGATTACTGGCTCAAAGATTTTTTTCCGAACGATCTTGGGATCCCTGTGTATAAAGATCCGGTTTCAATGGAGTTACGGAAGAAGAAATTTTACCTGCATCATGGCGACGGTCTTGCGTTGAACGACACCGGCTATCGCATCCTCAAGAAAATTTTACGGAGCAGGATCAGTATTTTTCTCTATTCCCTTGTTCATCCTGATTGGACCGCACCGATCGCCCGCGGATCGTCACACAAGAGCAGAGAATTTACCGGGAACAAAGATTACGGCGAAACCGACGGCATGCTGCTCTTTGCAACCGATAAGATCAACGAGGGATACGATTTTGTCATCATGGGACACAGGCATACGCCGCTTAAAAAAAAGATCGGGAAAGGACGGTACATCAATCTCGGCGATTGGATCACACACAGCACATACGGGGTTTTTGACGGAAAGAAATTCGAACTAAAGAAGTGGAAATAATGTATGGCAGACGATTCAAAGAAAAGATCGCGGTACAGCTCTGAAGAGATGAAACGGTATTTCAATGACCCGCAATACCGCGAAGAACTATTGCAGCGAAGCAAAGGGTTCCTGAAAAAATACCGGTACTACTTTCTCGGATTGGCTCTCCTTTGCTTTGTCGGGTTCATAGCGTACATCAACTACGTTCTTTCCGGACTTCCTTCTCTCGAAGAACTCGAAAATCCTCGTCCAGACCTTGCGACAAAAGTATATTCGATAGACGGTGAAGTCATTGGGACATTCTTCCAGACAAAGAACCGTTCACGCATCTCGTACGATCAGATCCCCCCTCATGTCATCGCCGCATTGATCTCCACTGAGGACAAGAATTTTTACGAACACTGGGGGGTCACACCGTGGCGTTTTTTACGCGCACTCGTCAAGAACCTTATCTCGTTCAGTCTGCGCGAAGGGGCAAGCACAATAACACAACAGCTTTCGCGCAATTTATACGGACTCTCCCGCCAAGATGAAAGCGCATTCGACAAAGCGACACGAAAGATCCGTGAATTCATCACCGCTGTGCAGATCGAACAGAATTTCACGAAGAAAGAGATCCTTGAGATGTATTTGAATGAGATCTATTTCGGCAGAGGTGCGTACGGTATATCTGTTGCCGCCGGAATTTTCTTCGATAAACCGGTCGAGCAATTGACCCCCGGTGAATCGGCGATGCTGGTTGCAATTTTAAATGGACCGGCGTATTTCGATCCGATCCGTCACCCGGAGAGAGCGGTCAAACGGTGGCATTTGGTTATCGGACAAATGGTGAAGGACGGACGCATTACGGAAGAGCAGGCTGAAAGAATAAAGAGCGAACAGTTGACCTACTCCGTCGATGCAGATGAGGGACCGGCAGGAATTGCCGCACACTTTGTGGAGTACATCCGCCAACAAATGCGCGAGAAAGCCGAGCAGTACGGGTTCAATCTGTACAAGGACGGAATTTCTATCTATACAACATTGGACAGCAGGATGCAGCGGTATGCAAATCTATGCAAATCGAGCAGTTGAAGAACATCTTACGGAAAAACAAAAGCAGTTCGATTCATTATGGAACTGGAACGAGAAACCCGAACTGTTGCAACGGATCATTGAAAAAACAGCGAGGCAATCAACCGCGTATCAAAAAGCTGCGAACAGAGAATTTGTCTTCGATTCCTTGAAAAAAGATCAAGCATTCGTCGATTCTGTCAAAAGAGTGTGGCAAAGCATCGAGGGAGGATTCGTAGCGATCGATCCGAAAAACGGCGGCATACGGGCAATGGTGGGCGGAAGGAATTTCCGTTCGTTCCGGTACGGTTTGAATCACGTCACACAGATCCGCCGCCAACCCGGTTCATCATTTAAACCGTTCGTCTATACCGTCGCTATCGACAACGGATACCCTCCGACGTACGAAATGTTGAACCAACCGATCACCGTCATCAACGACGACGGCACAGAATGGAGACCGCAAAATTTTGAAGGGGACATCGGCGGAAAATATACGCTGCGCGATGCACTGGCTCAGTCGATCAACTTGGTGACGATCCGTGTCATTATGGACCTTGCGCCGAAAGAACGCGTTGCGGAGTACGCAAAGAAGATGGGAATCAAATCCCCTATTCCCCCGTACGTTTCGATCGCTCTCGGCACGGCACAAGTGACGCCGCTGGAAATGACTTCGGCATTCGGAGTCTTTCCGAACGAAGGGGTGTATGTCGAACCGAATTCGATTTTAAAAATTGAAGATAAAGACGGGAACATCATTGAAGAAAATATTCCTGAACGGCGCGAAGTGTTGAGCAAAGAGACGGCATACATCATGACGAATATGATGGAAGATGTTGTCAACAAAGGCTCCGGTACGCGCATTCGGAATTTCTTCCATTATCCTGCCGGCGGAAAGACCGGAACGACGCAGGATTACACCGATGCATGGTTTGTCGGCTTCACTCCTCAACTCGCTGCGGGTGTGTGGGTCCGATCAGGCAATTACGTTCGTCAATGCGGACGGACAAGGGGGGCGTGCGGCGGCACCATTGTGGGGACGATTTATGAAATATGTGTATGAAGATAAGACGATCCCCATCACCCAGCCGTATTTCAGAATGCCGAACGGAGTCGAAAAAGACTCTATCTGCCTGGTAACATACAAAATCGCAACGGAGTTCTGTCCGTTCAAACGGATCGAAGTGTTCAATTCAAAATATGTTCCGCCGACGTGCGATGTTCATACCAGTGCTGATTCTGTCTCTGGCAGCGGGGGAAATTCGGAGTTTTGATCGGCGGGAAAATTATCACTTCTTCACATCAGACTTTTCGCGGCGCAGCACAGACTGCACACGGTCGTACACCATTCCTGATTCTATTTTCTTCATGCATTCGAATGTACCGATAGGACATTGATCCCCGCCGTGGATCGCGCACGGACGGCATGAGAGTCCTTTCGTTTCAACCACAACATCATCCTTCCCGTACGGAGCAAATCCGAATTCAGGAACCGTTGCGCCAAAAATGGCAACTACGGGCGTTCGCATTGCCACGCCGATATGTAACGGTGCGCTGTCGTTCGATATCAAAACGTTGCATCTCCCGATCAGTTCCGCTGATTGCAGAAGCGAGAGTTTTCCTGTCGTGTCATGGATCTGCTTATGCTTCGTCGCCTCGATGATCGCCCTGCCAAGTTCCGTATCGCCTGCACCGCCGATAATGAGAATTTCCTTCCCGTCTGTCGCGAGGCGCAGTGCAAGCTGTGTGAACCGATCCAGAAGCCACCGTTTGGTATTCCATACCGAACCGGGAGCGATCGCCACCATGTTGCGTTGATTCAAAATCTCACGCTCGAACAGGAATTTATTCACACGGTTGATATCGTCGAGTGATGGATAGAGAGACGGCAATTCTTTTTGCGTTACACGGATGTTGAATGGTGAGAGCAATGCATAGTTCCGTTCGATCTCGTGTTTGGTTTTTATATACTCCCCGATATGATTGTATACGAATCGGGCAGATGCATTGGAAAATCCGATCCTTTCCTGAATGCCGGTCAATGCGACCACCGACGCAGTCCTGAATGATCGATGCGGAACGACAACAACATCATAACTGCGGTGACGGAGATCGAGAGCAAGAGAAATAATCCCCTTTATCCCCTTCTGCGATTTTCGCTTGTCATACTGAATGATGTGAGAAACAGCAGGATGGTTCTCCAGCAGCGACGATGCAACGGGGGTCGTGACCACATCGATTTCTGCGAGTGGAAAATTCTTTTTCAGTACCTGGATCATCGGCAAGGTGAGGATGACATCGCCGAGGAACGCCGTCTGAAATACCAGAATTTTGCCCGGACTTTTCATGATACGAACTCTTCCGCTTTGCGCTGTAAATATTTGTCCGTATGTTTCCATCGTTTATGCATCCACAGCCATTGATCGGGATACCGGCGAACGAATTTTTCAAGCAAGTTCACATGACGTTCCGTGATCGTGCGGATCTTTTCGTCGTCCGTGCCGGTCAGGTCGCTCGTGTCAACCTCTTCAAATGAAACATCGAACGTTCCATCCGTATTCCGAACGCCGTACGTCATCAACACCGGCGCTTGCGTGCGGAGCGCAAAAACTGCCGGACCGACATGCGTTGATGTCGGTCTCCCAAAATAATCTATGAACAGTCCCTCTTCCGGTCCACTCTGATCTGCAAGCATGGCAATGACGCCATGTTCGCGCAGCCGTTTAAGGATTTCCCTCGGCGCATGATCCATATCGACCACTGTATTGTTGAATTTTGTCCGCAGACGGTTCATCAACCGATCGACACTCGGATTATGCTGTTTCTTCACGATGATCTGCAGCGGATGATCGCTCATTAAACCGACCACAAGCGCCATCATTTCCCAGTTACTGATATGTCCGCTCAACATCACCAATCCTTTTCCCCGTTTAAGTATCTCATCGATCGTTTTGAGTTCGGGAATTCTGACAATGCTCCGCAGATGCTTTTCGGTCATTCGCTGGATCCAAAATGTTTCAAAAAAAGTCTCGAAAATATTCTGAAAATTCTTTAGCGCAGTAGACCGGATCTCTTGTTCACTTTTTTCGGGAAATGCATGACGGAGATTTGAGAGTACCAATTCCTTGCGGATGGGGATCACATGAAATATGAAAGAACCGAATGCTCTGCCGAACAGCTGCACTCCCCGGAACGGCAATGCCAGGATGAACAACCTGAGGATGAGGAGTAAAGCATATTCGAGAAAATTTTTCATGAGGAAAGGTACGAAAGGATCAAAGGAGAAGCAAAATCACCTTGCTTTGAAGACGACAAGCGTAATATCATCCGATTGCGGGGCACCGGCAGTGTACAATTGTATCTCGTTTTTTATTGAAGTCAATATCTTTTCCGCTGAAAGCCCGTTCAGAGTTTGAACAAATCGTTCCAACCGTTCCTCCGTATAATCAATGCCGTTGATATCCATTGCCTCGCTCACGCCATCGGTGAAGAGTATAACGGAATCCCCCGACCGCAATTCGACGCTCCCTTCCTGATACGGAACGAATGTCTTCATAATGCCGAGTATCAATCCACCCTCCGTCAACCGCTCGACCGTTCCGTTTGCTCGAACAACGAACGGCGGATTATGTCCCGCATTCACATAGCGGAATTTTTTCGTCTCCGGATCAAGCGATCCCCAAAAGAAGGTGATGAACTTATCGGAGCTCGTATTCCGATGGATGAGATCGTTGATCCGCGCAGTTGCAATTGATAATTCAAGATTGAACGGAATCAATGCGTGCACAGTTGCCTGAACATTCGCCATCAAGAGCGATGCCGGTGTTCCTTTCCCCGAGACATCCCCGATAACGATGATATACTTTCCATCGCCGGTCGGAATGGCATCGTAATAATCCCCCCCTACTTGTTTCGAGGAAATATTGACCGCAGAGATCTCGAATCCATGGATTGTGGGCAGCATGCCGGGAAGCAATCCCTGCTGTATCTCCCGTGCGATGAGCAACTCGTTTTCTAATTTCTGCTTTTCGATCGCTTCCTTGAAGAGACGTGAATTCTCGAGAGAGACGAATGCAAGATTGGCAAGAGAGAAGACGTACTCCAGATCGTTCTCTGTATATTCGCCGCCACGCAGTTTTTCTCCGAGGCACAAGACCCCTTTCACTTCATTCTGCAGTTGCAGCGGAATGAATGCGGATATTTTTTCTTTTACTGCATGTTTCTTCAATTCCTGGAATTTTTTTGCTTTTGGTATCTGAGACACAAACATAGGCGCGGTTACGAGTGCGCATAAGACATTCCTGTCTTTTTCGAGGAACTCCGAAGATACACGGGAATAGTAGCTTCCTCCTTCTTTCAGGCAAATTGCGAAGCGGTTCGTTCCGACCTGTCCCATGAAAGTGAGTGAAAAGAGTTTCAACAGTCTTTCCCGTTCAAGCACACCGCTGAATTCCTTACCAAGTTCAAAGAGCGTTTTTAACTGCTGCACTCTCCCGTCAAGAGTGCGGTTGACATCTTTCAATTCGTCGAACGCCAATCCCTTTTCGATCGCCGCGGCGGAAATATTCAATATCGTATCGACAAACTGTTCGTTCTCTTTTGAGATGGGGCGCTGTGCGTGTTCCGCAACGGCGACATATCCGATCACATTGTCGTGCGTAATGATCGGAAAGAAGCGGTTGATGCCCGTCTGCACTAATTTGTCGTACCCTTTGGAGTCTGAGGAGGTTACGGAGAAATTTTTCTTGCTTTCTCGAGGAACTACCAGATCGATCAGCAGCAGTTCTTTCGAAACGCCTTTGCCGTATTTTACGGAGAATTTTTTCGGACCGATCTTCAACAATACTACCCCTTTTGTGATGAGCAGTTTGCCCATCAACGTCAGCAGCAGCGTGCCGAGAATGAACGAAAGATCGAGTGATGAGTTGACGACTTTGCTGAATTCAAGTAAGGGGAGAATTTGGGAATCGGATGCTGATGTGGGGTTTTTTCGTTTCACAGCAATATTAGAGTGATTTGATCATGCGCAATGTATTACGGTCACGGTTGAAGTCAAATTCTACTTTGTCCATGATCCGTTTCATCAGGTACAATCCCAGTCCGCCGCGGCGGAAATGAGAAAGATATTCTTTCATGTCGGGGGTTT
Organism: Ignavibacteriales bacterium; assembly: GCA_016182545.1. Lineage (GTDB taxonomy): Bacteria > Bacteroidota > Ignavibacteria > UBA10030 > UBA8401 > SpSt-333. The sequence continues at coordinate 1,875 of JACPGG010000006.1, read as the reverse complement.
CAACAGAACCGGGATCGAATTGTTTGCCGTTATCGGAGATCAGTATCTCGAACTGCTGTCCGTTGCGGACCACTTCGACTTCGATCTCATGATGTGGTGAGTAGTTGTAACCGTGTTTGATGATGTTCGTACATGCCTCATCCACCGCGATGGTGATCTTGTTGATATCATCATCGACAAATCCGTGAGCGCGTGCAAGGTCTGAAATGAACGTTCTGACTTTGTGAAGGTCATCTGTCCTGCTCGGGATCGAAATACGGTATGTTTGTTTTGCTGCCATCGAATCGTTAAACACGATTGTTAATTTTTACTGAATTTTCCTGCCGCTTCTTCCTCTGTCTTCACAATATCATACAGCATCGGAAAGCCGAGCAGGTCGAAGATGTTGAATACCTTCGGACTCATATCGGACATTTTGATATCGCCTTCGTTCGCGCGGACATCTTCGATGAATGCCATAAAGACACCCAAGCCGGCGCTCGATATGTAATTGAGTTCCCTGCAGTTCACAACGATGCGATATTTTTTCTCATTCAGTAATTTCTGAAATGAGTCCTCCAGGATCGGTGTTGTGTGGGCATCGAGGTACCCTTTCAACTCCATCACATGGATGCTGCCGCTGCGTTCACGAATATTCACTTTGAAATCGCTCATACGAACTCCTAATAGGATAAACGGTGACCTGCTAAAATTGTTCCGGTGTTTATGCGCCGAGCCATTTTATCACGAAAATTGTCAAATCATCGTGATATCCCTGAGCATCGGTGTAATTCCAAACATTCTGAATGATCGCTTCTTTGATCTCATCGGCGGAACGGTCCTTATATTTCAATACAACATCCCGTAACCGTTCGTATCCGAATTCTTCTCCGGAAGAGGATCGAGACTCTGTAACCCCGTCAGTATAAAATACACAGACATCTCCACTTTTCATCATAATTTTTTTCTCTTCAACATTCTCTTCAAAGATCCTCCCCGCTTTGATCCCCAGTCCTATCCCGCTCGGTTTGATGTACTCGTGCTGCTTCGATGATACATATAAAATCGGACAATGTCCCGCCCTGGACATAACCAATTCACCCGTCGTCGTGTGGATCGTGGAATAAATTAAACTAATAAATGACCGCTTGTCAATACTCGATACCAATGCTTCGTTCGCTTTGATGAGAAAGTCTTTCGGCGAACAGTAGATCTTTGCAAGAGATTGGAAGATCCCTTTTACCTCTGCCATATAGAATGCCGCGCCGACTCCTTTTCCGGAAACATCCCCAATCACCATAGCGACGCGGTCTTTGTCGATCTGAACGACGTCGTAATAGTCCCCGCCAACCTCGAGCGCCGGTGACGAGACAGCCTGCATTTCAAAGTTGGCAAATGTCGGAAGCGTTTGGGGTAATAAACGTTTCTGCATCTCCTGTGCCAGCAGCAATTCGCGCTGCAATCTCTCTTTTTCGAGTGATCGTTCGATGAGTCGGGCATTTTCAATCGCAATGGATACCTGATCTGCGAATCCTGCAAGAATATCCACGTCGTCCTGATCGAATCCGAAACTGATCTCTTTGGTGGCGTAGAGAATTCCTATGACCTTGTCGTGAGACAGCAGCGGAATGATCAACAGTGAACCGGCAAATTTCATTTTTGGAAGATGCTTCGTCCGTTTGTCTTCTTCCACATCATCGAGCATCAATACTTTTTTTGTTTGAAGCACAACAGTGCGTGCCGATGTTTCTTCCGCAGCGATAAAATGTCGGATGTCATCCGCCTAAATATTCCGTGACGACATCAATCCGCTTTTGTGTCCCGATCCTTCCGTTGGGATGATCTCCAACCACACGCTTGTTGCCTGCACCACTTCGGTCACCATCTTTGTCGCAG
>JACPGG010000142.1 GCA_016182545.1 Ignavibacteriales bacterium | reverse complement strand
TTGGTAGAGCAACGGCCTGAAAAGCCGTGTGTCGCCAGTTCGATTCTGGCCCTGTCCACATACTGTAACGCCGAGTTTTACTCGGCGTTTTTATTTTCAGCCCGATGTCTCATCAGTTCTCCACCAAAGGCTGACAGGGATTCTGGCCCTGTCCACAATAGAAAATCCCGTTTCGAACGGGATTTTCTATTTATACAAACCATGCTGCTGTATATATCTATCAACATCATCAGGCACCAGATATCGTACCGACTTTCCTCCTTTCACACGCCGACGAATTTCTGATGACGAAATATCGATATTGGGCACGTCAATGAATATTGTATTTTTTGTTCCGAACACTTCATTCACATTCCTGGGAAAGTTTGGACGGTTCATTACAACAAGTGCAGCCCGCTCCAATATTTTGTCAGGTGCTTTCCATAAATGAAATGTCATATAATTATCGGTACCGATAATAAGAAAGAGTGAACATCCGGAATATTTCTTGATAAAATGTTCCACTGTCTCAATTGTATACGAGGTATCCCCTTTTTTCAGCTCATAATCTGATACGCTAAAATCAGTATTTCCCTTTACTGCACGAGTGGTCATTTCAAAACGATGATCTGCCGTACGTTCTTCACCTTTGCGTTTATGAGGCGTAATGAATGAGGGGACAAAAATAATCTCATCAAGACCGATACTCCCTTTTACATACTCTGCTGTGATAAGATGCCCAATGTGGGGTGGGTTAAAAGTGCCACCATAAATTCCTATTTTTTTCATCGAAGTCCTGCCAATTTAAATGCAATATGTTTAGAGCAACGAAGAAAGAAATATCCGTAAGCAAAGAACGGATGAAGTCCATGCAGGATTGAAATATCTCTGCACTCTGCAAACGCTCTAAAACGCCGATTATCTGATATCCCTCCCGCCGTCGTATACACCAGGAGTTCAGGCGAATAAATTCCCCGTATTCCTTTTTGATGAATACGCAGGTGCCAATCATAATCCATTGCGATCTTCCATTCAAGATCGAATACGCCGTAAGAGTCAAAAATTATTTTACGCACCATGACAGTAGGATGATTTATTCTCCCCATGACATATCGAATCGACCTGGCATACTTTGCATCACCCGGCACAATTTCTATTTTCCCGGAATGAATTTTATGAACGTCACCAAAAACAAATCCAATATCCGGCTTAGTATTTAGGAGAGTGACAGATTTTTCAATTTTTGTTCCTTCCAAACGGTCGTCTGCATGGATGAATTGGATATATTCACCGCTTGATTGGCGGATCCCTTTGTTGAACGCGTCACTGATTCCCTTGTCCGGTTCAGAGATCACTTTTGTAATTTTAGCGCCGTACTCGCGAACAATATCCAACGTTCCGTCCGTTGATCCGCCATCAACAATAATATATTCAATATTTTTATATGATTGATGAAGTACAGATTCAATCGTTTGCCGTACACTTCGAGCAGCATTAAAACAGATCGTTATGATACTAACCAGGGGTAATCGGTCATTCATGTGCTTGAAGAGATCGTAAAAAACCGTTTATCTCGTAGCGATTATAGCGACGATAGAGCTTCCGCTTTGCCGTAATGTAAATTTGTTTTAGTCCCCGTTCAAACGGTCTGTTTCCATGAATATCAAGAGATGGTGTAATCGCCACAATTCTCTTTTTAATCTCCTGCAAATGACGGATATAGGGATAATAGAGTCTCTCTCGTACTTCATCGGAGAGGTAATAATCCCCTAATTCGATTGTCGTATGTTCATAAAACCGCAAATAGTGAAAATGATAGAAGATCACCGGGATCTCAACGGCGCTTGTTTTGTGACGGCACAACAATTGTGAATTCGTATTCTGAAAAGAGTACTGTTGAACATTCCACGGCGCAATTGCGCCTCCAAGATTCTGAAGGACGCGCACTCCATTGAATCTCGTCGTCCAATCATCAAGATATTTTTGATCACCGAACTTACCATCTTCTTCCCTGTTATAGCACCATTCAATACACCGATCATTCCACCACCGCAATGCACTAAATCCTTCCGGTGTGTTTCGGAACGTATTGTATTGCACACAGTAAATTCCGCTCTTTGCAGATTTATCATATTCCTTTGAGTATCGATGTTCCGTTATCAATACGGAAGATTGACCTAATTCTTCAAATAAGGGAGCGGGGTCATGATAAAAATAAAGATCTGCATCAATGTAAGTGCAGTGATCAACATTGAAATGTTCGAGAACGTAAATGATGGTCGCCGGTGTTGAAGTCCAGCAATACTCTGCGGGTGTTCGCGATGATTTTACAGAAAGTAGTTGATCGGTTTCAAAGTCTTCGAGTGGAATGATAGATGCGTGTTTCCATTCAAGTTTCGTCAACACATCTGCAGTTTCGTTATCGAATGCAAATACATACAGGTGAAATCGGTCGGACACTTTTTCCAGCGACTCATACAACGCGATGCCGCGCGAAATATAGTTTTTATCGAACAATGTGCAAAAGTGAAGCATTACAAAAGATCCTTATACATTGCGTAGTATTGTTCACACCACGAGGTGGCATCAAATAATTGCGAATATTCCAATGCTCCTTTCGAAAGCCGCTTCACTAGTTCGGGATCACCTGCGCACAACAAAAGTGCCGCCGCAATTGAATGGGAATTATACTCCACACACAAGCCGTTGTGCTCATTGTGTATCCCATCCGATACTCCGCGAACGCGAACGCCAACAACAGGGATTCCCAGGCAAGCCGCTTCCATCATGACCAACGGAGCACCTGCTTCTCTTTTTGATGTAATGAGTAAAACTGAACTTTGTGAAAGCAACGGCAAAGGATTTGCCATTGAAGGAATGGCAATGATGTTGTCCGGATATTGATGCCGTAGATCGTTGAGAAGCATGTTCTGTTGAGCGATTCCGATAAATAAAAAAATAACATCTGTATCCTTCTTCAGTACTTCCCGTGCGGCGGAAAAAGCGAGCGGATAATTCTTGACAGGGTCATCCCGCCCAATCATCGTAACGACAAACTTGCCCGGCAGCAAGGAAACGATTGAATCGAATTCGTTGGCACCACTCCGAGCCGCGCTGCGAACAGATTCACTATCAACGACATTGGGAATGACTCTGATCTTGGACCTCGAACGGGGATTTGTTTTTTCCACGATCTCGGATTCACTTCGGGATACGCAGATGATACGATCCGTATTTCTCAAGAGGTACTCTTCACTTATCGTAAACACGATGTTACCCGGAGTGCTTTCCGGCAGGTGAAATCCATGATGGGTATGCACTCTCCGTGCTGCAGCGTGCCTCTTTGGCAGCGACCGAACATACAACCCTGCCCCCCTTCCGTGTGTATGTATGATATCAGGATTGAGTGAGGTCAGCAATGGTTTGATATGAAAAAAATTGAACGGGTCAATTTTGTTGAATGGACATTCTACCGTATGAATTCCAATATTTTTAAAACGCTCAACGTAAATTCCACCGGAAGGCAACACAACCGTATGACGGATTTCAGTATGGTGTCTTAGAAGATTTTTGATTAAAAGAAACGGTACTGCCTGACCGCCGCCGTGAGTACTATGAGTGAGGCAATGAACGATATGCATATCAAAGATGAAGTTCTTTCATAACCGTACCGAGGTCTTTATCTCCCCGTCCAGATAGATTCACGACAATGACTTCATCTTTTTTCATTGTCGCCGCCAGTGTCACCGCATACGAAACTGCATGGGCTGATTCCAATGCGGGAATAATACCTTCTTTTCTTGCGAGAAGAAGTAAAGCGTCAAGTGCTTGTTTATCCGTAACCGAGACGTACTTCACATAGTTATTATCTTTCAGATAACAATGTTCCGGACCAACTCCGGGATAATCAAGCCCGGCTGAAATAGAATGTGCAATATCAACTTGTCCGTCTGCATTTTGGAGAAGGTACTGCATAGAACCATGCAACACACCTCTTTTCCCTTTCGCAAGGGCAGCAGCATGTTTATCGGTATCAACCCCGAGACCAGCCGCCTCCACTCCATACAGCGAGACAGAATTTGTGTCGTTCAAAAAGGGGTAAAATATTCCCATTGCATTACTTCCGCCGCCGACACATGCCACGATCGCATTCGGGAGACGATATTCCAATTGCAGAATTTGTTCTCGTGTCTCTTTACCTATTACTGATTGAAAATCTCGTACCATCATCGGGTATGGATGCATTCCGACAACAGATCCGATGATGTAAAACGTATCGTTGACATTCGTTACCCAATCTCGAATGGCTTCACTAGTGGCATCCTTTAATGTCTTGCTCCCCGAAGAAACAGGACGAACTTCCGCACCAAGCAATTTCATCCGATAGACATTCGGCGCTTGCCGTTCCATATCTTCTTCACCCATATAGCCAATGCATTGCAGCCGCAGCATAGCGCAAACCGTCGCGGCCGCCACCCCGTGCTGACCGGCGCC
>JACPGG010000141.1:6211-9202 GCA_016182545.1 Ignavibacteriales bacterium | reverse complement strand
AGTGGGACACTTATTTTGTTCTATTGCAGTCGGGAGAAGTTCGCACAATGTCCACCTTGGATTCTATTGGGGCTCTCAGATTTCCGATCCCAAAAAGATGCTGCTTGGCGAGGGGAATCAATACAGATATATATTGGTGAAAAGTATAGAAGAATTTCCAAAAACATATATCAAGAAACTTGTCAAAGAAGCGTACGCCAACTCTCTCGGAAAAGTGAAAGACAAGAAGCAGATCATGCACGGTGCTACGATCACGAAATCCGTTTCGTCGGTAAAAAGAAAATCTAAAAATAAATGAAGATGTTAATAGAAAAATCAAAATAACGCTATTCTCTCAATCCTATCCCCCACCATTATTTTATCAACGACAGCCGCATCTTTCGTATACCCAAAGATCGTATACCGGAAATCGAGATGCGGTGTCGGGCAGTGTGTAATGAACCATTGCGATCCTTCCGTATCTTTTCCTGCACTCGCCATGCCGACAGCACCGCTTCTATATTTTACGTTGGGATGAACCTCTGAACGGATGGCATAATTCGGTCCGCCGCTGCCGTTGCCAAGCGGATCACCCCCTTGGATCACAAAATTACTCACTACGCGATGGAATGAAAGTCCGTCGTAGAATTTCTTCTGTGCAAGAAGGATGAAATTGAGAACCGTGAATGGCGCCGCCTCTTTTTCAAACGTGATCTTGATCGTCCCTTTGGATGTTGTGATCTCCGCACCCGAATATTTGGAAAGCAATGCAAGATCTTCCGTTTTGTAGAACGGCTTATACTCAACCGGAATCGTTATATAGCGAACCGGCGAATCATTCCCGGTGATCGCCTTGTATGCCCTTTCGGCAGCAGTTCGAATAACCTTATCCTGTTCAGCGAGTCCTTTTTCCAGCACAGGAACAACGGATGAATCGGCGATGTCGGTAAAAACATTCAGCAATTCCACCATCGGCTCCAGGTCTGATGCTGCATTCATCTTCTGATATGTCGAGGCGAGCGCCGACAGATAAATGCGCCGAATCTCCTTGCTGAACGATGTATCCTGGAAAGCGATCGCCGCCGAATACGAAATGCCCGGATCGTTCTTGCCGAACTGAAGCACTGCCTGCTTCAAAAATTCCCTCTTCGTAATATCATCGGACTGCTGCACAATCGTTTGGTACGATTCGATACACGCGATGATCACCAACGAACTCTTCGATTGCTGCATCGCTTCTTTAACCATTAAGCGCTCGTACTCTCTGTGCAGAAATGTACGCCTGGTCTGATTTCCATGTTCCGATCAACGGAATTGCTTGCTCACCTAATTTTTTAGCGACATATTTGCGCGCTTCTTCTTTCACCGAAGATGCATGCGCGTTCGACGAGAGAATCGATATGACCTTCGTACTATCTTTGAAATTCGTTTCCCCTGCTGTCATCGCATCGTACGACGTCATTGCGGTTAATGCAACATGTTCATTCTTGTCTGCAAGCAGGCTCAACATCTCATTCCTGAATTTGTTCTTCGTCCTCAACGCCCGGACAGCATTCACCCTTACCCGCCAGTCTTTGTCCCTCTTCGCGAGGGCGAGAAGTTTTGTAAGCGATGCGTCATCATCAATTGCACCGAGCATCGTTGTACTCCACATCCGGATCAGCGGCGAGCCATTGCGTGCCAGTTCCAGTAACCGCTCATGATTCTTCTTGATGATCGTTGTGTCACTGATGCGCATGAGCGCATACGTGGCATTGAGAAGGCTTGCGTTATCCGTCAACATTGATGCAACGTATTTGGTCGCCGCGGCATCTTTGATCTTCCTGTTTCCGAATCGCATCACGCTGACGGCTGCATGCGGCTTCCATTTTGCGGGGAATGATTCGCTCAGTTTCACAAGATGCTTCAGGTCGTCTATCGTCCCGCACATACCGATCGCATTGAAGATCTCGGCCATGCATTTGTCATTCCGTTCAACAGACAGCCGGCGGAATAACGCTGTTGCTGCTTTCGGCTTGCCGATCATTCCGAGAGCAAATGCAGCCATGGAACGAACCTTCGGCGAGTCATCGCTCAGAAGTGGAACTACCAAATCCACGGCGGAAGTATCTTGAATGTTTGCAATTGCAAGAAGCGCAAGTTCCCTTTCGCGCTCATGCTGCGAAGCGAGATGGGAATACAATGCGGGCGAATTCTCCATACGCTTATCTTGCAGGATGCGTATTGAAAAATCATCTTCCGTTTGTGCGAGAAGGAGAATGGGGAAAAATAGAACGATTATAATTTTCATAACTATTGCATGTGATTACAAGAAAAATAATTTAACTTTTAAGAATTACTCCCTAATCGGGAATCGAAACAATCCGATCGCATTTGCAGTTGTCCTTTTTCCCACCTCTTCCGCTGTTTCACCGAGAATCTCTGCAATCTTTTGTGCAATCAACGGAATATATGACGGCTCATTCCTTTTCCCGCGATGAGGAACCGGCGTAAGGAACGGTGAATCTGTTTCCACCATGATGTTGTCAAGACCGATCTCTTTCACCACATCAGGCATTGTCGATTTCTTGAATGTAACCGGTCCGGGGAATGAAACAAGAAATTGATTTTCGAACAATATTCCCGCCTGCTTCGCATCCCCGGTAAAACAATGAAAGACCCCTCTCTTCCCTTCCTTCATCCAACCTGGATATTTCCCTGCATACGTTACGACAATATCGATCGCATCCTGCACCGAATCACGGGTATGGACGATGATCGGTAGATCTTTTTTTATGGCAAGTTCGATCTGCCGTGCGAATATCTCTTTTTGATATTCGCGCGGTGAGGTATCGTAGAAATAGTCGATTCCTATTTCACCGATCGCGACAACTTTGGGATGCAACGACAATTGTTCGATAGTTCTCAATCGTTCCTCGGTGTATTCTTTCAGATCAAGCGGATGGAATCCGACTGCAACAAAGATCGACGGATATTTTTCAGCAAGCCGGATCGCCTGCGCTGCAGTCTCAT
>JACPGG010000141.1:0-6158 GCA_016182545.1 Ignavibacteriales bacterium | reverse complement strand
GCAGTCTCATGATTTGTTGCGGGAACGACAAAATAGTGTACACCGGAGTCAAGTGCCCGTTCAATAACTACAGGCAGATCGGCGGCAAAATCCGGATAAAAAAGATGACAATGCGAGTCAATAAACATAGTCTCTTCAGATAAAATTTGTTTCTCTTTTCAGCTAATGCCATTTCTCAAAAGTTTTCTCGCGTTTTCGAATCATACTTCGACGCGACGTCGCCGTCATGTTCACCCTGAGCAAATCCCAACGCTTTTTGTTGGGATGCGTCGAAGGATTTTTAAGACGGCGACATCCCTGCCTGCCGGCAGGCAGGTTGCTCAGTCTGAACAATTTTCTTACAAGATTATTTATGAAAAACGCACTAATAGACGCTTTTATACCAGAGATACCTGCCGGAAGTTTTCTTCCAGAACGAGAATTTCGCGGCACCGTGAAATATTTGTATGCGCCGGATCTTCAACGGATCGATCCAGATATTCCGCCGCCCCTCGTCAATTGAAACTGCAAATTCGTAGCCCGATTCGGCGACAATGTTCTTTATTTTTTCAGTCACATATCCGTGGGGATATGCAAACGAAAGAATTTTTTGCCCAAGCGCATTTTCTATACTCGTTTTCGAGCCGGCGATCTCCTTCCGTATCTCTTCGTCCGAAAGGAGATTCATTTTTCTCCCGGTGACGGACGCAGAGCCGATCTCCATTCCACGGGCAATTAGGTCACGCAAGATGCTCCTATCAGGCATTGCATCCGTGCGGACAAAAAAGATCCCGGTGAATCCGTATTGCGTAAGGAGCGGGGCAACATGTAGAATATTCTCTTCCGTACCCGCGAATGTCAACACAATCGGCTTCGGAGGAAGATGCTTTTTGAATGCGCCGATCGATCGCAGGTCGGAAAAAAACAACGACGTAAAATGTTTTTCTGCAAGAAATTGGAGTTGCCATTCCAGTTCTGAAACCGTGATCGTTGTTTCATTCCCCTCATGCTTTGTAACACCGTTGTACGACAAGACCGGTATCTCGTTGATCCCTTTTTTCTTCGCAACTGCTTCGGTATATACTCTGTCCATCTGTTTCGAAACAGCATTGATCTCGAAATTCTTCTCAATAAATTTTCTTCCCCATTCCGCCGAGATCTTTTCCGGATGCCGGAGAGCACTGACGATCGACGCGACCGCATTCTGGACATCGATCGGGCGGCGGGGATCGAGATCGCCGAAATTTGTGACCAACGCTTCGTCTTCCGTCTCCTCGGAAATGATCCCTACAAAATTCGATTCACCGACCGATATAAGAGGAGACCCGCACGCCAACGCTTCCATTGCAACACGACCGGAACCGATGATAAGATCCGATTCACGGTACACTTTTTCAACATCTTCGCAGAATCCTTTTACGACAATTGATTCATTCCCGATCCGCTGATTCACTTTCTCGATCGCCGCAACGACATTGTTCTTCGGGCTTGAAGCGCCGTACACATGGAATTCGACATCCTGTATCTTTTCCAAGACGACAGGAAATACGTGATCGACCAGGATCAACAGTGTATCACCTTTGAATCCCGTCAATCGTCCCACATACGACACGATCTTTTTCTTCCGTGCGGGAAGTTCTCGCGGTTTGAATATCCATTTGGTGAGATCGATGCCGTTATGGATGAGCGCAAGTTTTTCCAAAGGATATTTTAGCTCGCGATTAAGATGAGTATAGATCGATTTGCAGACGGCAACACGTTTCTCGCCATAGACGGAGAACAATTTCGATGAAAAATGAAGATGTTGGCGATAATGAATGCTTGATACGAGAGGAACATTCCCGCTCCGGGTGGCGAAATACGAGACCCAACTTGACGCACGGGAATGCGCGTGCACCACGTCGATCTTCCTCTCGCGGATAAATTGCTTCAGGAAAGTAACGTTTCTTATACGCTGCGCAACGTCCCGCTTCCCGATCGGATGCAGAACTACCGTTGCGTTCGTCGGAGTGAAGAAATTATCGGAGAGGATGAAGACGGTATGTCCGTTTGCTATCTGCGTATCGGCAAGTGTCGCAGCGAACGTTTCGGCGCCTGTGACTTCGAATTGTGAAAGCACCTGAAGGATATTCAACGGACGATCCCTTCCAAGCTCACGGTGATCTGTCTCGGCGGAGCGACGTTTCCGATCAACTCGGTGTAATTATATCCCAGCGCATTGTTTACATTGAGCGCAACCCTCATCGGTATTCCCCATTCAACGAGGTTTGCGATAACGCGTGCATCAACAACATGAATATCCACCCGCTGCCTGCCGTTGACGATCGGCGCAAGGTCAATAAGTTGACCGTCGATCTGTTCGATCCTGCTTATGAAGCGGTAGTCGACACCCGTGGAGATAAATAGATACTCGAAAGACGAATTCACGCTTGCAATATGGCGGGGGCGAAATCGAAGGAACGCATTCGTATTTCTTTCGACAGCCCAATTGTAATTGTAGTGTCCATCGATCAAAAGAGCGTGATCGAATATTGCCGTACGGATACTCGTTTCAAATCCCCGGACCTGCGCTTGCGTGATATTTCTGAAATTGATCTTCGCCAGCGAATCGGAAAAAACATGCGGCTCGATCAGATCATAAAAATCACTGTGGAACAGTGCAAGGTCGATTTGAATATGTTCGGTAAGGGGATGCGTTCCGCTCACCTCGTACGTCCAACTATGTTCCGGATTAAGGTTGAGACTCGGTACAACAATTGCGGCACTTCCTGTATTGGATGTGGATGTGAACAACTCTCCGATCGACGGCGAACGGAATCCCCTGCCGACAGAAAGCCTGACCGTACTTCCTTCAGCGATCGTATATCGCATTCCGAATTTCGGATTCGTTTGCTGCTCGGTGAACGATCCGAACACTTCCTGATAATCATGCCTGATGCCGGCGGTCGCTGAAAGATCATCAGAGAGACGGTACTCATCCTGAACATATATCGCTCCGCCGCGTCCTTCATGCGAACCAAAAATATTAGCGCGGACGCGGTCATAATTTCCGGCAATACCGAATGTGAGGATATTCTTTTCATCCAATGTCCAATTCCCCTGTACATCAGTAACGAATGCATCGGAAATTGACGCATCAAGGCGTGTATCATTCAAACCGTCGCGATGCCAATTCCCTCTGAAATGCACCGCCTTCATATCGTAATAAAATTCATCCGTAACAAAATGCTTATAGACGATAGAATTGTTGAATCTGAGTGAGTTAACGGTAATATCTCTTTGCCTGTCAGCAGGACGAAGTGCGTTCTGAAAATTTTTCCACCACAAAAAATCTGCACGGTATTGTGTGAAGAGATTTGAGCTGTAGGTGATCGATTGGTAGGGTGAAAGATCGTATTTGAGTTTCAGGAACCCGTTGTACCGCCTCAGCCAGTCACCATCCCTGTAACCGTCGTCGGACAATCTGTTCAATGAAAATGCAACCCCGAGGTTTTCAAATCGTGAGGAGAATCCGAGGAACTGTCCATTGGTGAATCTATAGGCATCTGTCCACTTCCACTGATCGAACGAGGGTTTTGAGTACATGCCTGAATACACTCTCCAAAAGATTGTCGGCGTTTCTTCAGCATCTTTCGTGAGCACGTTCACGACGCCTCCAAGTGCGCCGGAACCGTACAACGTGGACCCTGCCCCTTTTAAAACTTCCACACGATCTATCTGAAAGACGGGGATCGATTCAAATGTGATCTCTTTTGTATCACCGGCAAGCAACGGAACGCCATCCATCAACAGAGCAACCCTGCTTCCAACCCCTCTGCTGTACCCGCTCGACACCCGGATATTGATCTGTGATTGTTGAAAATTGACGCCGGGAACGTACCGAAGCGCATCATCCAGCGAGACGATATTCCGCACTTCAAATGATTTTGCGTCGAGCACACTCATGCTGACGGGAATTTCTTCCAGCGATTGAGCCCGCTTGTTTGCCGTAACAACCACCCCCTGCGTTTGTATCAACGAAGGATGCAACTGAATCACCAATTCTTGCACGTCACCAACGCCCAACTCAACAACCTGTGTTTTGTATCCGACAGCGGATATTTGCAGTTGCCTCCGTTCAAGAGGGATCTTCCTCAGGGAAAATCTTCCTTCTGCATCCGATGATGTACCGAGCGTTGTACTCACAATCAATACAGAAGCTCCTGCAATCGCCGATTCATCCTCTGATGAAACAATCTTCCCATGTACGGACATTCTTTCTTGCGAAACAAGAAATGCGAGGAATACGATATGGGCGACGATCAGTTTCATGGAACTTTGAACGGTTGCGGGGGCAGGTTATAGAAATCCACCGTGAAGTTGATATTCTCTTTCAATTCGCCGTCGATAATGGTAATCGGTAACGGGTCGTTGTGGGTCGGCGTGTGACCGTAAATACTCACTACTCTCCAATCTTGAAATATATTTGCTCCGTACAACTGAGCGACAGCGATATAATAGTATGTCTGCGGCTTTACAAACATTTCATATCGAATGGTCGTATTTGGTTCGACCTGATCTGAAAGACTTCCGCTGAAAGGAATGATCTGTTTGTTCAATATCTTGTCGATGAGATCGGCGACTGTCGTATCGACCGGGTAATATGGAACTGCGACAACCCGCAGGTCATCAATGCTGTCGCGCGGCGGGATCGAACCGACGAAGGTGATCGTTCCGGAGAATCCGGGTTCCTGGAATTCGTTCGGATTCAATCCCTCTTCATCGCAGCCGCTGAGGAGAAGAGAAACAATCAATAAAAGAGAGAATTTTTGTACCATCACTGCCCAATTTGAGCAGATTTTTTAACAAAATCACGAAAAATGTTTGTATATTTCGCCAACATCAAAAAATATTTTGGAGAGTGCCATGAAACTTTTTGTACGCTTTTTACTCTTTTCTGCCCTTGGTTCATCGCTGTACTCCCAGAACATTTTGGAGACGCACGATCCGAACGTGACGCTTACGGCTGAGCAATGTTACGACGTGATCAAGACCGCGTGGGATGGGTTGAAAAAGCTGTCCGAGCAATACACCGAAGAGATAGCGGTGAAAAATGAGTTCGAGTCGTCGTCAGAATTCAGCGAGCGGATACGAAAAGCGAAAGATCAATACATCAATAAGGTCAACAAGTTTGCGGTCGACCATAAACTGAATGAAAAGATATTTTCCGTATGGATGAAAGCCGAACTCGTGAAGTACGACGCCGACAATCAGATCTACAGCATCAAATCCCCCACGGAGATCCTGATCCAGCCGAAAAAAAACGATATCGCCGTTACCTGTGCAACAAATAAATATGCGACCATCTACGAAAAGAATCAAAAAGGATACCGGCGCGCTAATTTGCGGTTGAACACCGATCCCGAGTTCTCATGGTTCGTCAACAAGCAGACCGCACAATCGGCGAAGAACAAAGAGGGAGCAATGTACTTCAAACTTTGGTTCTCGTTGAATGTCGGCGTGAACGAAACTGAAAATCAAATTGTTTTAGAGATAGTCCCGTCAAGACTTGCATTAATGGATCAGAACGAAAATTTCACATATTGGAGCGACGAGATCCGTTGAAAGGTCAGTATGCAATACTTTAAGCAGAGCATTCTCGAACTCATCACCGATACATCGGCAAACCTTCCCCCTGACGTACGCAGAGCGATAAAAAAAGCACAAGCAAAAGAAACAAAGGGTACCCGATCCGCATTGGCTCTCGACACGATCGCCACGAACATCGACATGGCATGCGACAATGTGGGACCGATCTGCCAGGATACAGGAATGCCGACGTTCATCGTTCATACACCCGTCGGTGCAAACCAACTTGAAATGAAAAAATGGATCCGCGAAGCGATCTCTGAAGCGACGAAACTCGGCAAACTCCGGACCAACTCTGTCGATTCGCTCACCGGAAAAAATCAAAGCGACAATCTGGGTCCCGGTACGCCGATCATCCACTGGGAGCAATGGGAGAACGACAATGAGATAGAAGTGAAATTGATCCTCAAAGGAGGAGGCTGCGAAAATAAAAATATCCAGTATTCACTCCCTGCCGATCTTGAACATCTCGGTAAGGCGGGGAGGAACCTTGACGGAGTGCGCAAATGCATCCTCCATGCAGTGTGGCAGGCGCAAGGTCATGGTTGTGC
>JACPGG010000125.1 GCA_016182545.1 Ignavibacteriales bacterium | reverse complement strand
TGATCGACAATGGCTCGTGGTTTTCGCCCAAATTTTCGCGCGAAAGGATACCGCTGCTTGCCGATGTGCTTCCCCTTGCAAAAAAAGGGATCCGGCTCAATATCGAAATCAAACCCGATGTCGTGAGCACGGACGGTCTCTCTGCCGTTGAATTGGTTGTGAATGAGGCACGGAAAGCGAAGGTCCTCTCCAAAACAATCTTTACCTCGTTCAACCATGCGATGGTGAAAGAAATAAAACAGATCGACAGTTCATTGACCTCCGGCGTCATTTACAACCCAATCACCCACTTCCGGAAATCCCCATCAACGCTCATAAAGAACTCGCATGCCGATCTCTTTGTCTGCAGCAAACTGCAGATCACCAACGATGTGGTTGCAGACACACACGATGCAGGATATCATTTGTATGTATACGGTGTGAAGACGGGACGCGACGTGCAGCGGATGCTCGAGATAGGAATCGACGGGATCATCTGCAACAATCCGCGCTTTGTACGTGAGACGCTTGATTTGCTTCTGAAATAATTTTTATATCGCGCAGGAATTTTTACCAATTCAATTGATCGATGATACGATGAAAAAAATTCTTCTCACGTCTCTTTTCTTTCTCACAGTCACGAGCGCACAGGATACGATCACATATCAATGGCCCGTTGAACCGTTTGGCGAGCAAAAGGTGATCACCGGAACATTCTGCGAATTCAGGAATACGCTCTCGAGCAATCATTTCCACAACGGCACCGACATTCCGAAAGCGGACGGCTCCCCCGTCTATCCCGTTCTCTCCGGAACCGTTTATTCGCTGGGAACGTCGGCAACCGACGGAACAAGCGCATACGTACGGGTGAAGACTTTCATTGCGGGAAAGTGGAAACATATTTCGTACGTCCACATCGAGCCAAATCCGACACTTGCTCCCGGTTCGCCGGTAACGGCGGGTGTTACTGTGCTGGGGAATATCCTCACCGGACAGGGACATACGCATTTGACCGAGCGACAACTTGTTGCAAGCGAGAACAGCTCCGGTGTCGAGATCGGTGCGCTGCGGGAGCCGGGAGGACTGACACCATACATTGATACGTACACGCCAAAGGTGCTCTGGGTAAAATTTTATCAGGATAATTCCAATATCGAATTCACGTCAGGAAAAGTGTACGGACTCGTCGATTTCATTTCCCAGATGGTTGAACGGAACGGCACGGGCAATCCGAACAGCAGTTCGTGGACCAATAACGGCGTGTATCATACGGGATATAAAGTTTTGTCGGCGGATAAATCGACAGTGATCTACAACCCTCCGGGAGACGGAGTGCGGTACAAATTCGATTACAAACCGAACGACAGCCAGTCAAACGTTGCGTACACTTTGGAATCGACAACGTCGCAGCACATTTACATTTTAACGAATGGAACGGGCAATATCGGCATCTCTACTTCACATCGAACAATCACGAACAATTCTTTCAACTCGTCATTGTTCCCTGCCGGACAGTATCAATTGTTGGTCTATGCACACGATACGCACGGCAATGCGGATACAGTGTACGTGCCGTTTGAAATTTCGTCGCAGGATGTGATCGCTCCCGCTCCTCCCGTTTTAGAATCTGTTCTGAACGATTCGACAAATACAATTACGGTGTCGTGGTATCCGAACACCGAACCCGATCTGAAAGGATACAGACTCTTTTCCAGCGTGAATGGATCAACGTGGGTACTTCAGAAAGATGAATTTGTGTTGAATCGGAACATCACGAAGTATTCATTTACAGGGATTTCACAAACGACACCGGTCTATTTCAAATTGACAGCGGTCGATTCCGCCGCAATTACAAACGAAAGTATCGCCAGCGACATATATGGGCTGCGTCCGAATCTTGGCGGTAAAAAAGTTCTTGTGATCGATGCGTTCGACAGGACATCCGGCAGCTATGCAAAGCCGACACACCCGTTTGCAATGACCGCGGGACAATCGATCAATGCCCGGTTTGAAACTGCGCACAACAGAGCGGTGACAGATGGAAGTGTGAATCTTGCAAATTATGATGCAGTCTTCTGGTCATTCGGCGATGAAGGATCGACAGATGAGACATTCGGCGCGCAAGAGCAGTCAAAAGCGATGGCGTATCTGCAACAAGGAGGAAAATTATTCGCCGCCGGATCGGAAGTCGGATACGATCTCGACCGTTCATCCGGTCCGTCACAATCGGACAGGGATTTCTTCAACAATTATTTGAAAGCAGATTTCGCCGGCGATGAATCGGGAAATTACACGATCAACGGAAAATCCGGTTCGTTCCTTGAAGGTGTGACTTTTTCATACGGCGACACAATACAAGGTTCTCCTTACGTAGAGAACTTTCCCGATTATTTTAATGCATTCGGCGGCAGTTCGGTGGTTGCTGCATACGGAAACAGTCTTGGTGCAGC
Organism: Ignavibacteriales bacterium; assembly: GCA_016182545.1. Lineage (GTDB taxonomy): Bacteria > Bacteroidota > Ignavibacteria > UBA10030 > UBA8401 > SpSt-333. Next base: position 6,598 of record JACPGG010000125.1, on the reverse strand, counting down.
GACCGCATTTACGGGAACGTTTGCCGGAGGATCGGCGCCGGGAGCGGTCGTACTGATCGGCGTTCCGTTTGAAACGATCCATACAAAACCAAACCGCGACGCATTGATGACCAAGGTGTTGAACTATTTCGGCGTCGCAACATCCGTGATCGATAGAAACGATGGAACCATTCCCGAAAAATTCAGCCTGGAGCAGAATTATCCAAATCCGTTCAATCCTACCACTGAGATCAGATATCAGATTTCAGAAGTCAGTATGGTGACATTGAAAGTGTATGATATGCTGGGAAAAGAATTAACGACATTGGTTGATGAAGAATTGACACCGGGAACATACCGAGTTCAATGGAATGCTCACGGAATCGCGTCGGGAATCTATTTCTACCGATTGACGGCAAAAGATTTCTCAGCGACAAAGAAATTGATGCTCATGAAATAACGCTCAAGATGGTCTCCACCTCTGAGGTGGAGACCATCTTCTTTACGAAATTGGAGATTTTATGGTCTTAAAACTTTTTTCTGTTCTCACCATTATTGCCACACTTTCACTCTCCCAGTACTCTTACCGTACGGAACATCTCGGCGTCGCACAGCGTGCGGGGGAAAACAATACCTTCCGCGCTTCTCTTCTCAAAGACGGAAGGGTTCTCCACACGATCGAACGCACACTTCCGTTCGACGTACCGTATCCTTCAACGTACGTCAATGAAGAGACCGGCAGCATCGTCCTCTGTTTCATCTTTGACGGATTCGTTGAAATGTACGATGCAACGGGCGACAAGATTTGGGAACAAAATTTCTTCAAAGAGAGGGAACCGAATTACGAACGGACGATCGGTGTCGCGCTCGGAAAAACGACGGTCGCTTTTCTCACTTCAGATGTGTATCTGCCGAATGCAAAAGTACATCTCTTCGCCGTCAATGGTGCAAAACAGTGGGAGCGGGAGTTGCCTCATCCAATGGGCTATGAAATCGCAATGTCGCCGGATGAGAAAACGATCGTAGCCGGTAGTTATCTTGTTTCAGGCAACACTGTCCGAAAATCTGCCTCACTGTTCACCAGCGCAGGAATCCAAACCGGTGATATCGATATTCTCTTCCGAAAAGCGGTGTTTTCAGACGATAACAGATTGCTCGCTCTTATTTCGGAACGTGAACTTGTCACCGTGTCAATGGAAACAAAAAAAGAGATCGGCAGGATTGCAAAACAACGGGAGAAGACTATTTTCACCGATGTCTGTTGGAACGGAAATTCTTTTGTGGTTCAGGAATCGGAGGTTGTGTTTCACCGTGAAAAAAGATATTATTATGCGAGTCCATCATTCACATGGTATTCTACAGACATGGTAAAACAAGCAGAACGGCAACTCGACAATATTACCTACCAACGCTCGCAACTGGTTCCTTCAACACAGGGGGTAGAATTCCGGTACGATCTCCAAAAAATAATTCTGCAGCAGTAGTATCAAGCCGTTGTCTTTGTGCGGCGGTTGACTTGAAGAGAACATCCGAGTCGCACCATACTGTAATACCATAGCACATAAGTTTGCTATGAAAACTATTCGGTTAAAAAAACCTCAGATCAAAAAACTGACTGCGCAAGGATGTACTTCCGACGATTGGAAACTCATCTCCTTCTCTCCACAATGCGATCTCACCCGATTCCGTAATGTAACGTTCATCGGCACCGTCTCGGTCGGCGCCAACAGATCCGAAGTCTCTTCGGGAGAAATGAAATTGCCGTGCGGGATTTACAACGCGATCATTGCACATTGCACGGTCGGCGATCAGGTTCGCATTGCAAATATCGGTTCGGTGATTTCCGATTACACGATCGAAGAGAATGTCGTCATTGAAAACGTAGCATCACTTGCCGCTGAACCGAACGCTGCCTGCGGAAACGGCGTTGAGCTCGACGTGATCAACGAAGGGGGAGGACGCGGAACGAAGATCATCAACGATCTGACATCGCAAACTGCTTATCTGCAAGCAGTAATGCGGCATAACGAGGCGTTCACGAAATCTTTTTCTTCTTTGATAGAAAAAAAATCTGCATCCGATACATCACGCAATCGGATCGGGGCGCACGCGCGGATCATTCATTGCGGCTCGATCAAGAATGTCCAGATCGGACCGTACGCGTACATCCACGGCGCTCAATCGCTCGAGAACGGAACGGTGCTCAGCTGCACCGAGCATCCGACGGAGATCGGTGACGGAGTTCATGCGAAATCATTCATCATTGCCGAAGGGGCGAAGATCGACAGCGGCGCTTTGCTCGATAAAGTGTATATCGGTCAAGCGGTGAAAATGGGAAAACAGTTCTCAGCAGAGAATTCCGTTTTCTTTGCGAACTGCGAAGGATTTCACGGCGAAGCGGTGTCGCTCTTTGCAGGACCATACACCGTGACGCATCATAAATCGACTCTTCTCATTGCCGGACTTTTTTCTTTCTACAACGCCGGCAGCGGAACGAATCAAAGCAACCACATGTACAAACTGGGACCGGTGCATCAAGGTGTTTTCGAACGGGGCTGCAAGACAGGTTCATTCTCGTATGTGCTGCTGGAAGGACACATCGGTGCTTTCAGCGTCGTCATCGGCAAGCATTACACGAATATCAACATCCCGAATCTCCCCTTCTCCTACATCCATGAAGAAGAAGGAGCATCGAAAATAATTCCGGGAATGAATTTGTTCTCCGTCGGCACGGTCCGAGACGGCGAGAAATGGCCGAAGCGGGACGGACGGAAAGCAACGAACAAACGTGACCTGATCATCTTTGATGTCTTCTCACCGTACACGGTCGAAAAGATGCGGCGCGGCAGGGATGAACTGTTGTCATTGAGCGAGACGACGCCAAAAGAAAAAGCATTCGTTCAGTACGGCGGCTTGCAGATCAATCGTCTGCTGTTGCGCAAAGGGGCAAAATATTATTCGATGGCGATCGCACGGTATCTGAACGACAAAGCCTGCGCCCGGATCGCGGATGCGCTGTCGAAGACACCGGACTGGAATTCCGCGGTTTCGTCCCTCACACCAAAGAATGAACTAAAGCAGTCGAACAACTGGACGGACATCTGCGGATTGCTGACGCCGATAGAGCGGCTAAATGGTCTCGAAGAAAAAGTCGTTTCCAATTCCCTCTCATCGTACGAAAGTGTTCTACAAGAACTCGAATCGATGTACAACAATTACCGCACCGATGAATGGCAGTATGTGTACGACACATTCAAAAAAGAATACACAATAGACCTTGCTTGCATTACAAAAGAGCAGGCACTTAATGCAATCGGCGAATGGCAGAAAGCGGCAACATCGCTCCATTCCATGATCCTCGAAGATTCCAAAAAGGAATTCGCGGCGTTTGCAAAGATCGGGTACGGGATTGACCGCTCCGACGAAGAGACGGAACGGGATTTCACTACGGTGCGCGGCAGCAGCGAAACCAACAGCGTCGTACGAAAACTAGTTACAGAGTTGAATGACATTCAACTGCGGTATCAACAATTCACAGACATCATCAACAGAAACACAAAGGAGTGACACGATATGACACGACAGGAAATTGCCGAACGAGTGACCAAAGTAACCGCACGCGAACTGCGACGGAACATCGCCGAGATACGCGAGAGCGACCAGTTCGCAATGGAACTCGGTGCCGACTCGCTGAAGTCCATCGAATTGGTGGCGGCGTTCGAGGAAGAATTCAATCTTAATCTGGTGGAAGAAGAGGCGCTGAAAGTACAATCTGTCGGCGGCGCGATCGATTTCTTTGACAAGATCATCAACAAAAAATAGAAGGAATGAATGTATGAAAAACTATGAACTGCAGGATATTCCCCAGCCGAACCTGATCGAAAATATTTTCCCGTATTCCCTTCCTCCGCTCATCAAGTTCGAAGGGAAGATCCAGGAGACGATCGACGGTAAAACGGTCGAGTTCGATCCGAACGAAGTGAAGACACGCGACATCCACATCACCGACACCACATTCCGCGACGGTCAGCAGGCACGTCCGCCGTACAAAAAGGAACAGATGGTGAAATTGTACGAGATGCTCTCGCGTCTCGGCGGACCGAACGGTGTCATCCGTCAATCCGAATTTTTCCTCTATACAAAGAACGACCGGGAAACGATCGACGCTTGCAGGAATTTGAATTTGAAATTCCCCGAGATCACCGGATGGATCCGCGCGAACAAAGGGGACTTCCGACTGGTGAAAGAGATGGGATTGAAAGAGACAGGCATGCTCACCTCGTCCTCCGATTATCATATCTTTCATAAACAAAATCAGACGCGCAAGCAGGCAATGGATCAATATGTTGAGGTTGTTGAAGCGGCACTCGAAGCAGGCATCCGTCCCCGCTGCCATCTGGAAGATATCACCCGCGCAGATCTGCCGGGATTTGTTTTCCCGTTCGTTCAGAGATTGGAACGATTGACGGAGAAGCAGCCGGACAACATGAAAGTGAAGATCCGTTTGTGCGATACAATGGGATTCGGTCTGTCGTACCCGAATGCAGCCGAACCGCGCTCGATACCGAAATTGATCTGGAGACTGCGGAATGAATGCGGTGTGACACCAGACCGGTTGGAATGGCATGGACACAATGATTTCCACAAAGTACACATCAACGGCGCGAGCGCATGGATCTACGGACTGAATGCATTGAACGGCACACTGTTCGGCTTCGGCGAACGGTGCGGCAATCCGCCGCTGGAAGGTGCGATCATCGAATACATAGCACTCAAAGGAAGTTTGAGCGGCATCAATCTTCCGGTGATCACAGAAATGGTAGAGTATTACGAAAAGGAGATCGGCACACACCTCGCTTCCAATTATCCTTTTGTGGGAAAAGATTTCAACACGACACGCGCAGGCATTCATGCGGGAGGACTGCGGAAGTTCGAACAGATCTACAACATCTTCGACACAACAACGCTGCTCAATCGCCCGCCGCGGGTTTCGATCACTGATAAATCCGGTACGGACGGCGTCGCATTGTGGGTCAATGATTTTCTCGGACTGAAAGGCGAAGAGCGATTAAGCGTGATGAAAGTGGCAAAGATCCAGCGCTGGGTGATGGATCAGTATGAGGTCGGCGGACGGATGTCATCCATTACGGACGAAGAGCTGGAAGAGCAAGTAAAGATCAATTTGCCGGAGTATTACAAGCAGCATCACCGGAATTGATTCTGTGATCGGTTTAAAACAACGAAGGCTGCCCAGTATGGCAGCCTTCATTTTTTCTTTACATATCCTATGACGTTAGTGTCAATTTTTCCCAACGCCGCAGGCAGATCCTTCGCTACGCTCAGGATGACACAGACTTAATAGGTTGTTACATTCGTTACTTCTTTTCAATCACAACAAACGCGACGACCGAGTCGTCGGAGTGGGACATGGAGAGGAAGACGGTGCTTCCTTTCAACACTTCAGCAGTCTTGCCGTACAATTCAAAACTCGGCTTGCCAATCGCATCATTCTTCACTTCGACATTCTTCCATTCAAAATCGCCCGACCAGCCGGTCGAGACCGCTTTGGCGAATGCCTCTTTGGCAGCAAACCGTGCGGCATAATGCTGCGTCGGAAACTGACGAGAGGAACAGTACTTGATCTCGTTCTCCGTAAAAAGTTTCCGCAGGAACGAATCGCCGTACCGGTCAATCGACGACTTGATACGGCTGATCTCGATAATATCAACGCCAATGCCGATGATCATTAGATTCGAATTTTGTTTTCGTTGCGAATAATTTCTATCAATTCAGAGATATCATCAACTTCATAATCAGCATTTGATTCGACCGTGCCGAACGTGTCGCCGTAGCGCGCGAAGACGGTCTTCATCCCCACTTTCGCCGCGCCGACCACATCCCGCTCCGCCCAATCGCCGATCATCAGCGCTTCCTGCGGCTCGATGCGGAGCAATTCCAATATTTTTTTGAACGGCGCCGGTTCCGGTTTACGGATGCCTGTATCTTCGAATGTAACAACATGATCGAACATGTGGTGCAGGTTCAGGTAGGTGAGGCGCAGCCACGCTTCGCGCGCCGGCGCATCCGAAACGACGCCGATCTTCATCCCCATCTTCACTATTTCTATCAACGTGCTGTAGACATGCGGGTACGGCACAAGCGCCGCTTCACGCGCCCGGCGGTATGCAAGCACTCCTGCAGAAAGAATCTTGTAATCGACCTTTTGGAATTCGCCGTACAATAATTGATCAAAGACGCTCTGGAATTCCATCCCCCGCTCCTGATAGATCGCGTCGATGCGCGTCTGGAGCTCCTCGCGCGACAGGTTCAACCCCGCATCGATCATCGCGCTGATGGCGGCGTCGATCGCCAGCCGTTTCATCGCCATAAAATCGACCAGCGTGTTGTCCAGATCGAAGACGATCCCTTTGATCATTGCGGGGTTTTTATTTTGTGATAGAGAAGCATTTCGACCGCAACGGAATAACCGTTCGTGCCGAATCCGGAAAGTTGCGCAACGCACGGCGCCGCGGTTACCGACTGCCGGCGGAATTCCTCCCGCATGTGGATGTTGGAGATATGCACTTCAACGGTCGGAATGGCAAGGAGCGATATTGCG
>JACPGG010000122.1 GCA_016182545.1 Ignavibacteriales bacterium | reverse complement strand
CAACTTGCTGATCAATCGCCAAATTTGTTGTATCGACTTCTACCGCGTCGTCTGCTTTGCGCAGCGGGCTTATTTCTCTTTGCGAATCAATTGCGTCGCGATCTGCTATCTCTTGCTCCAACTGATCCAATGAAACAGCCACCCCTTTTGCATCAAGTTCCTTCTTTCTCCGCAGTGCCCGTTCGTGTGAATCGGCTTTCATGAATATCTTCAACTCAGCATTCGGAAAGACAACCGTGCCGATATCTCTTCCCTCAAGCACAATCCCGCCTTCCTTCCCCATCGCCCTCTGCTCTTTTACCATCAACGCACGAACTTCTTGAACGGTGCTGACCGGACTCACAATATTCGTAACTTCAGGCAGACGAATCTCGTCGCTCACCTCATGTCCGTCCAATTCGACACGAAGTTTTTGTTTATTTTCAGAGTTGTGAACAAGCCTGACTGAAGTTGACGATGCCAAACGAGCAATCGACGCAGAATCCGTTGGAGAAATTTTGCTGCGCAGAACCTTCAACGCCATTGCACGGTACATTGCACCGGTATCTATATGCAAATAACCCAATTGATCAGCGACGAGTTTCGCAGTGGTGCTCTTTCCGGATGCAGCCGGACCGTCGATGGCGATGATTATTTTCTTCAAATCTCAACTTTTTTCGCTTAAATTGGACTTAAATATACTCATTTTCTCTCTGGTTTCAAAAATCTTTCTCACCTATGCACAAATTGACACATGACGAAATAGCAAAAAATCGAAAGAATTTGGAAGAATTCCCGACTGCCGAACGGAATCCTATTTATGCTCTCGCTGATAATATCAGAAGTCTGTACAATGTCGGCTCCATCTTTCGCAGTTCCGATGGAGCATTGCTGAACCGATTGTATCTGACAGGATATACACCGTACCCGCCACGCAGGGAAATTGATAAGACAGCATTGGGTTCAACGCAGACGGTTCCGTGGAAATATTTCAAGAATCCTCTTGATGCGATCGATGAGATGAAGGAACAAAAAATTAAGATCTGTTTGCTCGAATTAACAAGCCACAGCAAACCATATTATGATTTGGCGCTACAGGACTTTCCGATGTGCCTTGTGATTGGAAATGAAATAACGGGCGTATCAAAAGAAGTGGTGGCGTCTGCCGATATGGCTATCGAAATACCGATGTACGGTCACAAGCAATCGCTTAACGTTGCTGTGGCGTACGGGATCGTGTTGTACGATTGCGTGAGGATACTTCAGCAGGGGAAGCGAGTGTAAAGTAATCGTTTTTTTCCAGCGTATGAATTCTGATAACGCCTGCACGAACAAGAGTGGTCAGAATTCTTGAAGCGCGCCGCAGCGAAACATTGATCAGAACGGAAAACTCTTTCACTGTGATTCGCTCTTGTTCTTCAAAATATGCAAAGAGGCGTTTTTCATTCTCACCGATCGTCAGCATCAACGATTTTTCCGATGTTTCATCTCTTAGCACTTTTATCACTTCCCGGCTCGCAAGAACAGTGTTGTCGTTCACACGAATAAATACCTTCTCCTCTTCGCCGTGATTAACAAGGTAATGCGGTTTTACTCCGCTTTCTTTGACTGAAGCAACTATAATGTCCTTATGATTGTACGGAACAAATTTTATTGTAACCGGTATGGAAGGATTACAGTAGAATTCACTCGCTTGCCGGATCAAATCGACCTCGGATTTTTCGCTCTCAACTCCGACCAGCGATCCGTCGTCATCGACACCGAATAGTAAAATCCCGCCGTTGGTGTTGGCAAAAGCACTGATCGTTTTCGCGATCTTTTCCGGAGAGGAGACTTTTCGTTTGAATTCAAGTTCAAATCCCTCACCTTCCTCGATCAACATTTTCACATCATGAATATTCATCAGAATCCTCTCGCAGCCATCCTGTTTAAAATGATCGCAGAACGTCGTTCCACATAACGGGACATTTCATTCGGTTTGTATCGCCTGGGACTGGGAATCACTGCCGCCATCCGAGCAGCCTCTTCGCGCGTCAAATCTGCCGCAGATTTGCCAAAATATCTTTGTGCAGCCGCTTCAACGCCGAATATACCGTTCCCCCATTCGATCACATTCGATCTTTTGATGTAGAGAGGAATAAATTTTTCACCAGTTGCTGGGTAATGGTACTTCCACCGCGAGCCGCTTTCCCTTTTTGGAAATTCTTTTTTATTGATTCTTCAACTTCATACCAGTCAACGCCGTCATGCCGGTAAAACGTTCCGTCTTCGGCAACGATCACAGCGTTGACAAGATGGATTGATATTTTTGAGAGCGGCACCCATCGCTGATCTAACGAAAATTTTTTTCCGGTACTCTCCGCTTCATCGGCTCGTTGATACATCAACGCTGTTCGGATCGGGTTATTTTTACGGAGTGCCTGAAGCCTGATATTTGGAAGGAGAAGATATTGTACAGCCAGTATTGTGCTTATGCTAAAAACGAACGTTTTGAACTTATTCGCTTTCGTCCATGAGACGACAGAACTAAACAATTCTATGAAGTATTTCACATTAGCGCTTTAATGAGTCCAAATATCCCTGCAGCAATATCGCCGACGCCACTTCGTCGACCTTCCCCTTGTTTTGACGCTGCTTCTTTTTTGCACCCATTGCGAGGATCGCTCTTTGTGCCATGACCGAAGTGAACCGCTCATCAACCATCACGATCTCAACCGTAATTTTTTCCTTCAGAGTTCGGACAAACGCATCAACCTCAACAGATTTTGAACTTTCATTGCCGCTGAGATTCAGCGGCTTCCCTACTACGATCGTCGAAACATTGTTCTCACGTACTACTTTTGTAATTTCCGCCACCGCATTCGGATCGTTCCGAATTGTTTTCAATCCTTGTGCGATAATTTTTAACGGATCGCTCATGGCAAGACCGATACGAATAGATCCGTAATCAATCGCGAGGATCCGGTCCATGTCATCACTCATCGAATCGTTCTACTTTCGTAATGTTCTTCAATCGTTTCAAGCGATCGATAATATTGGTAAGATGAGTCGTATTCTTGACGTACACCACAAATTGGCCATCGAACAATGAATCCTTCGTATTGATATTCACGCTTCGGATGTTCGTATTTTCATAATTAGAGATGGCGTTAGTAACATCGTTCAACAACCCGCTCCGGTCATTTCCGGAAATTCTGATCCCCGCGATAAAGTCACTGGTGGTCGCTTCGGGCCATTCAACATGTACAATCCGTTCCTCTCCGTTGTTCAGCATCGATTGTACGTTCTTGCAATTCTTCCGGTGTATCTTGATTCCTTCACCGGTCGTTACATATCCGACGATTTCATCCCCGGGTATCGGGTTGCAGCACTTCGCATATCCATAGAGAAGATTTCCTTTAGTTCCGAATATCGAAATGCCGCTGGTGATATTGCGCGCAGTATCGACAAACTTATTGAAGATTGAATCCGAAGATACCGCCTGGACGGACTTTCCCTCTGCCGCGGCGGGTTTATTTTTGTCGGTCAGTTCCGAGATCACAATATCGGCGTCGATCTCCTCATTCTTTATTGCAAGATAAAACGCCTGAAGATTATCATATTTTTTTGTATGGATGAATTCGGTCAACTCGTCGTCATTGACGTGGAGTTTCGCCTTCTTCATCTTCTTTTCCCAGATCTCTTTGCCTGCATCGATCAACTTGCGCTCTTCTTCTTTCATGTACCGGCGAATATGCGCTTTTGCTTTGTGGGTGATCGCAAATTTTTCCCAATCGCGGTTCGGGATTTGTTTTTTGGAGGTAATGATCTCCACCTGATCGCCGCTGCGCAGGATCGTATTGAGCGGGACGATACGTCCGTTCACCTTTGCGCCAATTGTGTGAAAGCCGACGTCGGAATGGATCTCAAATGCAAAATCAATCGCTGTCGCGCTCTTCGGAAGAATTTTCAGATCGCCCTTCGGTGTAAAGACATAAATTTCATCTTGATACAAATTCAGTTTGAAACTTTCCAGCAGCTCCTTTGGAGAAACATCTTCTCCCTGCTTCTGCTCGAACATCTCGCGCACCCAGTTGATCCAGTTCTCCAATTCCTTGTCAAGCGGGGCTTGCGATCCGTTCTCTTTATAATACCAGTGCGCTGCAACACCGCGCTCCGCCACCTCGTGCATTTGACGGGTACGAATCTGCACTTCTACCATCTTTCCTTCGGGACCGACCACTGTCGTATGGAGAGACTGGTATCCGTTCTTTTTCGGGATTGAAATGTAATTCTTGAACCGCTCCGGTATCGGCTTGTAAATTTCCGATACAATACCGTAGACGGTGAAGCATTCATTATTGTCGTTGGTAAAGAGAACGATACGCACTGCGAACATATCATAGATCTCATCGAGCGGCTTGCTCCGTTTCATCATCTTGTTGTATATGCTGAAGAGATGTTTCGGTCGCCCTTCGATCTCGAATTTCAGTCCCTCTTGTCGCAACCGGTTCTCAATAGGCACGGTGAATTTGCGGACATAATGCTCGCGTTCCCTTCGTTTCGAGTTCAACGAGTGGGCGATCTCCTCATATTCTTTTCGATGGATATGCTTGAAGGCGAGATCTTCCAATTCCCATTTGATCTTTGCAAGACCGAATCTGTGCGCGAACGGAGCGTAGATGTCGAGCGTCTCTTTTGCTATTCGTTGCTGTTTTTCCGGAGGAAGATATTCGAGCGTCCTCATATTATGGAGGCGATCGGCGAA
>JACPGG010000124.1 GCA_016182545.1 Ignavibacteriales bacterium | reverse complement strand
TCACCGAAGTAAAAAAACTTCAATAGTATATCAACGCAATGTCCTATCAAGTCACCGCACGTAAATGGCGCCCGTTAGTTTTCGATGACGTTGTCGGTCAATCGCATGTTTCGAACACGCTCCGCAATGCGTTGGCACAGAATCGTCTCGCACATGCATTCATCTTCAGCGGAACGCGCGGCTGCGGCAAGACAACCACGGCGCGCATCCTTGCCCGCGCCGTGAACTGCCTGAATCCGAAGAACTTTGAACCGTGCAACGAATGCGAGATCTGCAAAGAGATCATCGACGGACGTTCGCTCGATGTCATCGAGATCGACGGAGCGTCGAACCGCGGTGTGGATGAGATCAGAAATCTGCGCGAGTCCGTCCGGTATGCACCGACGCGCGGCAAAAAGAAAGTGTACATCATTGACGAAGTACACATGCTGACGAAGGAAGCGTTTAACGCGCTCCTTAAAACACTGGAAGAACCACCGTCGCATGTTCTCTTCATCTTTGCCACAACGGAACTGCACAAAGTTCCGGCGACAATCCTTTCCCGCTGCCAGCGGTACGATTTCCGGCGCATCAGCGTCGATGAGATCGTCGGGCGGCTGAAGTTCATTGCGAAAGAAGAAACAATCACGATCGATGACGATTCGCTCCTTATCATCGCTAAAAAAGGGGACGGGTCGATGCGCGATGCACAGAGCATCTTCGACCAGGTCGTCTCATTCTGCGGAACGACGATCGATGTGAAACAGGTCGCCGGCGCATTGAATATCGTCGATCAGGAACTCTTTTTCCGTGTTTCTGATGTCGTGAAGTCGAAAGAGACAAAAGGGGCGTTAACGCTCATTGACGAGGTGATCAACAGCGGCTACGACGTAAAGGAATTCGTTTCTGGCGTCACCGAACATTTTCGCAACATGTTGATCGCGAAAACGACGCAATCGACCACGCTCATCGAAGAATCGGAAATCCATCGCAAACGGTACGCAGACGATGCGGAACTGTTTTCTTTACACGATCTTCTGCGCATCATCAAAGTTGTGACCGATACGGAGAATTCGATTCGGTTCAGCGTTCAGCCCCGCTTTAAACTGGAAGTGATGATGGTGCAATTGACGAAGATGGAACCATCGGTGAAGATCGACGAATTGCTGAACCAGATCGACGAGCTGAAAAAAAAACTTCACGCTGACGGTCCCTCGATAAAAATTCCCCCGCCATCTCCCAAATTCGAACCTGAACGGGTCTCAACATTCAAAGTTCCGCCATCCGTTGAAGAAGCAAAACCGAAATACACGTTTTCCGCTTCACTAAAGACAGAACCGGTACAAAAAAAGACGGATGGGAACGGTTCTCAACATTCGATTCCCGGTACAGTAGCTTCCGACATCCCGTTTTCCACAGTGCAGCAGGAATGGGGTAAGATCGTTGACGAGATGCGGAAGAAAAAAATCTCTGTCGGCACGATACTTGGCGAGACGACTCCGCTTGAAATCATCAACGGCACGCTTCGCATCGGCTGCGGCGACGAGTTCCATCGTTCAACGCTTGTTCGCAATAAAGAGATCCTGTCGGAAACGATCAACGGGATCCTTTCCTCGAAATTCCGTGTTGAGCCGATCATCCACACAGTTGAGTCTCCAATTCCTTTGCATGTCAACACGTCCAACGGCGGCGAGCAAACGGCAGCAAAGCAAGACAGCGGGAATGAGAACCACCCTCTCATCAAAACTCTCTACAAAGAATTCGGTGCCGAACGGATCAGTTGATACGAATCTCTTTTATAGACATTCATTACACAGATTCTTTTTTATTACCGGCGGATTTTGTACGTTGACATGACATGAAACGATTGTTGCTCATACTGTTATTTCCTCTTGCGATCATTGCGCAGCAGAAAATCCTCATACCGATGGATCTGAAACAATCCAACCATCTGAAAGCGTACGGCATCGCATTCTGGGCATTGGAGAAGAACATCGAGGTCGATTGGCTGCTGAACTATCGCGGCGGATCATTCATGATCGACAACATCGCGATCGTTGCGAACGAATGCCGTATCCGCGGCGTCAGTATTGAAACGATCAGCGGCGCAGATGCATCGCATATACTGGGAGAGATCGGAAGCGAGAACAACAATATGGATGTCGTACGTTTGGAAAAAGCGCCGAAGGTTGCCGTCTATGTTCCGCCGGGATTTAAGCCGTGGGACGATGCAGTGACGCTGGCGCTGGAGTATGCCGAGATCCATTACGACAAAGTGTGGGATCCCGACGTGTTGAAAGGAAAACTCTCGGAATACGACTGGCTCCATCTGCATCACGAAGATTTCACGGGACAGTACGGAAAATTCTATGCATCGCATAGGAACTCCGCATGGTATATTGAACAGCAATTGAGTTACGAACGGACGGCAAAAGAACTCGGCTATAAGAAAGTATCGGATCAGAAAAAGGCAGTTGCGCGAACGATCCGTGATTATGTCGCGAGCGGCGGATTCATGTTTGCGATGTGTGCCGCAACCGATAGTTACGACATCGCGCTCGCTGCCGAAAATGTCGACATTGCAGAAACAATGTTCGACGGCGATCCGGCAGACCGCAACGCGCAGCAGAAGCTGGATTTCTCCAGATCGTTTGCGTTCCAAAATTTCACCATTGAAATGAATCCGTTCCGGTATGAATTCTCCGACATTGACAACCCCCCGAGCGATCCGGTGCCGTTACGCGACCCGAATTCTGACTATTTCACATTGTTCGACTTCTCAGCAAAGTACGATCCGGTCCCGACCATGCTGACGCAGAATCACGTGAACATATTGAAAGGATTCATGGGACAGACGACCGCCTTCAAAAAATCGCTGATCAAACCGAGCATCATCATTCTCGGTGAACGGGAAGGAACAGATGAGGTCCGGTACATTCACGGGAATTACGGACGCGGAACGTTCACCTTTTACGGTGGACACGATCCGGAAGATTACCAGCATGCCGTCGGCGATCCGCCGACCGATTTGAATCTGCACAAGAATTCACCGGGGTACAGAATCATTCTCAACAACATCCTTTTTCCTGCCGCGAAGAAGAAACAGCAAAAGACGTAAGCGTCGTTGCTTGTAGCAACCCTTTCTTGTATTTTCATCTGTCCAGCGTTTTCCTATTTACTTATTGCAACGAATGAAAATATTTTTTGTTTTATTCATCACCGTTGCCGCCGAACTGTTCTCGCAAACTTCAGTGTGGCACAACAGGTATGTCGTTCAACAGTGGAATGTCGAGGCGGGGCTACCGCAAAGCACCGTTCGCTGCATAACGCAGACACGCGAGGGATACTTGTGGGTGGGAACATGGAACGGGCTTGCACGCTTCGATGGCGTAACGATGAAAGTATTTCGCTCCGCGAATGTTCCTGCGCTCCACTCTTCCAACATTATGTCGCTGTTCACGGACAGCAAAGGGCGTTTGTGGATCGGCACCGATCCCGGCGGACTTGTCCTGTATGCCGACGGTCTGTTCACACGGTTCGACAGTACGGACGGATTTTCCGCAACACGGATCCTCTCGATCAACGAGGACCGGTCAGGCAGAATCTGGTTTGCGACCGAAATCGGGATATTCGCTTTCGACGGGAAAAAATTTCTGCACTTTACCGAAGACAACGGATTGATCCGCACGTATGCCAATCAAGTTCTGCCGTATCCGGACGGGGCGATGTATCTGGGTTTTGTCGGATATGGTTCCCGTGCACATCTTGAAGAAGATTTGTTGATGATCGAAGATACTTTTCCTGTCGGAGGATATGCCGTTGGAATTGACATCGATGGTACAGTGTGGTTTGGATCTCGCGACAGGGGACTCGTCAAGCGTATCAACGGAAATGAAACGGTTGATAAAAAATTCGCCGGCGTACATCCGGGCGAAACTTACATTCTCCGCAACAACAGCAAATGGCTTTTAACGCCGAACAATATTCACATCATATCGGAGCAGGGCAAAAACGTTCTCACAAAGATCGATCATGTGACATTTGAAAGCATTACCACGGTATTTGAAGATCGCGAAGATAATATCTGGCTCGGCAAAGAAGGGGGCGGGCTGATTCTCCTGAGAAAAAAACAGGTGGAAGTTCTAACAAAAGAAAACGGACTGTACTCCAATGAGATCATGTCCGGATTGGAGGATCGCTCGGGCAGAATGTGGATTGGAACATGGAACGGCGGTTTGCAGATGCTTCCGAATATTTCTTCGAATACTTTTCTTGATGTGCCGCTGCCGAAAAAAACCTCGGGCGTTTATACGCTCTGTGAATCAAGCAACGGAACGATATGGGCAGGTGCATGGGGAGCCGGGTTATATTCTGTTCATGGAAAAAGTATCCGGCAGTTTGTACGGGGAATTGTCCAACCGTTTACATCGATTGTCGCTGTTGCCGAAGATACCGGTAGTGGATTGTGGGTCGGGACTGCGCACGAGGGGG
>JACPGG010000121.1 GCA_016182545.1 Ignavibacteriales bacterium | reverse complement strand
TGTGGACAGGGCCAGAATCGAACTGGCGACACACGGCTTTTCAGGCCGTTGCTCTACCAACTGAGCTACCTGTCCATTATTTCTCAATAAATATACGCAAAAAAAATTTTTATCAAAAGGGATTTTTTGTGAAACAATAAAAAATCCCCGAAGTCTCCAAGACTTCGGGGATTTGAATTTTTGAAATCAAATAAACAACGGAGCCATCACGAGGGTGATCGTGGAGAGTAATTTGATCAATACATGAAGTGACGGACCTGCTGTATCCTTGAATGGATCGCCGACCGTATCACCGACGACCGTCGCTTTGTGCCAATCGGTTCCTTTTTTGCTTTCAACCTCAACAAATTTCTTTGCGTTATCCCATGCGCCCCCTGCATTGTTCAAGAAGAGTGCAACCAGAATTCCAGTGATTGTTCCTACCATTAGAAAACCACCCACAACTTCAGCACCGCTCGCACCATGAACAGGACTGCCTGTCGAAACATATAACCATTTGAAAAGTATTCCGACGGCAATGGGCATTAAGACGACCAATAATCCGGGAAGGACCATTTCTTTCAGTGCAGCGCGCGTTACTATGTCGACGCATTGACCATAGTCTGGTTTGGATGTGCCTAGCATGATGCCGGGATTATTCTTGAACTGCTCTCGAACATTATTGATAACGGCATACGCAGCGCGTCCTACCGCTTTAATTGCAAGTGATGAGAAGAGGAACACCAACATTGCACCGAGCATAGAACCGACAAACACTGCCGGTTTTGAAAGGTCAATGTGCGTTAATTGGAATCCATAATTTCGAACTTCATCAAAATATGCTGAGAAGAGAAGGAATGCCGCAAGTGCTGCTGAACCGACTGCATACCCTTTTGTCAATGCTTTTGTGGTATTTCCAACCGCATCAAGGCGGTCTGTTTTGCGTCGAATTTCTTCAGGTTGATGGGACATCTCTACGATACCGCCCGCGTTGTCAGTGATAGGACCGAATGTGTCCATCGCAAGGATGTAGGCAGCAGTACCAAGCATTCCCATCGTTGCAACAGCCGTTCCGAAAAGACCCGCATCTTTCAATCCGGATGTTTCGCCTAAGAAGTATGCAGAAATAAGCGCCGCAGAAATAACGAGAACAGGATATCCTGTCGATTCCATCCCGACTGCAATACCGGCAATGATATTTGTTGCGGGACCTGTTTTTGATTGTTCAGAAATGGATTGAACGGGACGATATTTGTATTCAGTGTAATATTGTGTCAAGAACACAAACGCCAGCGATGTCAAGACGCCGATGATGCCTGCAATAAAGAAGTTCAGGTAATACGCTTCGCCAAGGAGCCATTTTGAAGCGATGTAGAATCCGACCATTGCAAGAGCGGCTGTAACGAAAAATCCGCGATTGAGCGCATTCATCGGATCTTCTTTATCGTCTGTTCGTACGATCATGATGCCGACCATTGAGGCAATAATTCCGAATGCTCGAGCAACGAGCGGGAAGAGAAGTACGCCGAGTAATGTCAATCCGCCTGCTTCGAATGTTGCTGCATTCGCTTTATATAAACCGGCGGCAAGAATCATTGCGCCGATATTTTCTGCTGCGGTGGATTCAAACAGGTCTGCGCCACGTCCTGCACAATCTCCAACGTTATCGCCAACAAGATCGGCGATGACGGCAGGATTTCGCGGATCGTCCTCAGGAATTCCCGCTTCAACTTTTCCAACAAGGTCCGCACCGACGTCAGCAGCCTTTGTATAGATACCGCCTCCAAGTTGCGCAAACAGAGCGACGAACGATGCGCCAAATCCATACCCTACGATCAATAATGGTATCTTTGACGGCTCAGCGACAATACCCATCCAATCGACAATTGCAAAAAGACCGGCAACGCCGAGCAAACTCATCGCGACAACAAAAAATCCGGAAACTGCACCGCCCCGTAACGCGGTCTGAAGTGCGCCGTTCATTCCTTTTGTCGCTGCAGCTGCCGTACGGATATTAGTCCGAATGGATGTCCACATACCCATATATCCCGCCGCAACCGAGCAGACAGCGCCAAGGACAAAAGATATCGTTGTCCACAACGCGAGCATCGATGGTGTTGCAGGGTCATGTTCGTTGGGAGTGCGGACAAATGCGTACAAAATATAGATCAACGCTGCAAGTGCGATGGAAAGATAGAAGATCGTCTTATTTTGACGACTCAGAAATGCTTCCGCGCCCGACTTAATTGCGTTGGATATTTCCTGCATTGCAGGGGAACCTGTGTCGCGTTTCATCACATCGCGGATGAGATACACAGCGAACAGCAGTCCGAAAATGGAAATGCCAAGAATCAGAAAGAGTTCCATACGGGGACCGTAAATCCTTTCTTAATACTAAGATTATTTGATGATTGTGAAACACATACCTCAAAAAAAAGCCCCGAATGTTTGTCGGGGCTTTTCTGGTGGGAAGGAAACTGCATTAATGTAAAAAAGTTCCGGTGATTTTACAAGAAAAAATTTACAGGAAGAATAAAATCCAGACGACGAATAACATCGGCAGCATAAACGGAAGAGTAAAGTGTGTAATATATCGCACGAACGACGGCGTGGGGACGTGATAATGGTCTGCAATTGACTTGACCATAAAATTGGGACCATTGCCTATATATGTATTTGCCCCAAAGAAAACCGCTCCCACGCTGATAGCGACAATATGCCTGGAGAATTCATCGGAAAGCAATAGTGTTTGTACCGGAAGGGTGTTGTCGTGCACGTTGCCCATGGTGGACAAATGATTCATTGTTGAAGCACTTGACGACAGCAATTCCAATGCAGGGATCATTGTGGCAAATATTCCCGCAAAAATAATCGCTACTTCCTGAATTGGATGGAACGTAAAATGGTTTGCATGATGGATCGTTTTCTTTGTCGTTACGTACGAAGCAATTGCTGCTATGATGATGACTGCTTCACGCAAAAAGGGTGGTGATGAAATAAAAACAGCGGCAAGAATAATCAACAGGAACAAAATATTGTTCAGCCCTTCGATCTTCCACTCATCTTGCTTTTCTATTTTCTTTTGGACTGCGCGGGATGCGGATTCGTAGTTTTTCCTGTCAAGCAGGTAAAACATCAAGAGCAGAATTCCGACGCCTACGCACCACATCGGGAATGTTCGTGCGATGACCCAGAAGAAGGGGATTCCTTTTAAATACCCGATGAATAACGGCGGATCACCGATGGGAGTCAATGCGCCGCCGACATTTGAAACGATAAAAATAAAGAAAACAATGTGGTACGGTGCTATGCGTACTTTGTTCATTCGTATCCATGGCCTGATCAGTAACATCGATGCCCCGGTCGTACCGACAAGATTTGCAATGATCGCGCCAACAAGAAGGAATAAAAGATTCTCTCTCGGACTCGTAAGATCTTTTGTGGAAATGTTTATTCCGCCCGAAACAATGAACAATGAACCGATCAGTACGATAAAACTGAAATATTCCTGTCCGGTATGCAGAACGATTTCGGTTCTTTGAAGAGAAAATACATAGTAGAGAATGACAACACCGCCGAGTCCAAAGGAAACCTTCGGATAATGTTTACTCCACCAATCGGGGAAAAAAAGCGGAGCAATTGCAATAAGTAAAAGAAGAAGCACAAATGGACCGACAAGAAGCAATTCTGAATTCATCGTTTAGTTCTGCTTTGAGAATTTTTTCCAGATGTAATACACAGGAACACCTGACAATACAATAAATACACCGGGCCACGTGTACGCCGGCTTAAAAATCAATAGATCGATGCAGATCGCCGATGCGAGTACAATGTAGATTGCAGGGATAACAGGATATCCAAATGCTTTATAAGGACGCTCAGTATCAGGTTGTTTTTTTCTGAGTATGAATATCCCTGCAACAGTAAGTATGTAAAAGATCATTACCGCAAAGACAACATAATCAAGCAGGTCGCCGTAACTCCCCGAAAGGCACAGCATCGATGCCCACATGCCTTGAACGACAAGTGCCCAGCCGGGGACCGAATGTTTATTTAAAGTACCTGTCTTTTGAAAGAACAATCCGTCTTTCGCCATTGCATAATAAACACGCGCACCGGCGAGAATTAATCCGTTGTTACACCCAAAGGTAGAGATCATGATAAGTATAGCCATTACTATTGCCGCGGGTTCACCAAAAATATATGATGCGACAGCAGTACCGACTCTGTCCGAAGTAGCAAATTGGATTCCGCGACCTGCTACATCGGCGGCATCAGGAGATCCCACAATAGGTAGCACAAGAATGTACGCAACATTTGCCAGGATATAGAGAAATGTAACAACTCCGGTCCCAATTGCAAGACTCAACGGGATGTTCCGTTTCGGATTGATGACTTCGCCAGCCGTAAATGTGATGTTATTCCAAGCGTCGCTGGAGAAAAGAGACCCGACCATTGCAGTGCCGATCGCTGCAAGGATCATAAAACCGGATAATTGCTCAATGGAAATGACTTTCCCGTTTTCAACTTTGGTCCATGTTGCAGCCCAAAAATTTGAAAAGTTTGCTGCAATTGCTTCGGAATTACTCGCTACAAATAATCCCAATAGGATGATCGAAAGGAGAGCAAGTGTTTTTGTGAATGTGAAAATATTTTGAACAATTTTTGCTTCCTTTAGTCCGCCGAGATTAACAGATGTGAGTACAATAATGCTGGCAATCGCAAGCAGTTGTGCAGCGGAGATATTTCTCCCTGCAATCGAGAAGAGGAAATGTTGTTCGCTGAACCAAGGGATGATAACCGCAGTGAACTTCGCAAATGCAACAGCAACAGCGGCAATGGTTCCCGTTTGAATGACAAGGAACACTGTCCATCCGTATAAAAATCCAACGAGGGGATTGTACGCTTCACGAAGGTACACATATTGACCTCCCGCTTTCGGCATCATTCCGGAAAGTTCGCCATAACTGAGTGCTGCAATGAGTGTGATGAACCCGGTAATTATCCATACTACAAGCAAAAGTCCTGCAGACCCGACATTGCGGGCGATATCGGCACTGACGATAAATATCCCTGAACCGATCATCGAGCCGATGACGATCATTGTGGAATCGAATAAATTCAACCCACGCTGGAATTCTCTTTGTTCAGACATACAATCCTCCTGTAATAAAAAACCTCACAGACAAATTCGACCTGTGAGGTTGTATGAAATGAAGAAAGGAACAAATTATTGACCGTTCTGTAATTTGCTATGATGTCTGCTGTAGAAGAAATAAATAGCGAATCCAATTGCCATCCAGGCGATCAACCTTATCCATGTATCTGTCGGCAATGCATACATTTGAGCAAAGCAAATGAGTGCGCCAAGGATAGGCACCAATGGTACGAACGGTGTCTTGAATGGACGTTCGAGGTCGGGACGTTTTCTTCGGAGGACAATCGTACCGCAACAGACAATGACGAAAGCAAGAAGAGTTCCAATCGATACAAGTTCACCAAGTATACCAATGGGGAAAAGCCCTGCAACGATTCCGGCAACCGAGCCAGTTAAAATTGTAGTGATGTACGGTGTTTGGAATTTTGGATGAACTTTTGAAAAACTTTTTGGTAAAAGCCCATCACTTGCCATTGAAAAGAAAATTCGTGGTTGACCGAGAAGCATAACAAGTACGACAGAACTTAGTCCTGCAATTGCGCCGATCTTGATAATCGGTTTGAGCCACACGAGTGCTTGTCCTGTTTTATCGATCGCCAGTGCAATAGGTGCCGGAACATTTAATTCCGTATAATGAACAATTCCCGTAAGGACTGCGGCTACGATGATATACAAAATTGTGCAGACAACGAGGGATCCTAAAATTCCGATCGGCATATCTCTTTGAGGATTTTTAGCTTCCTGCGCAGCAGTCGAAACGGCATCAAACCCAATGTAGGCGAAGAAGATCACCCCGGCACCGGCAAAGATTCCGCTCCAGCCGAATTTTCCAAATGTGCCTTCATTTTCTGGAATAAAAGGTACCCAGTTGTCCGGAACGACGT
This sequence comes from Ignavibacteriales bacterium, assembly GCA_016182545.1. Taxonomy (GTDB): domain Bacteria; phylum Bacteroidota; class Ignavibacteria; order UBA10030; family UBA8401; genus SpSt-333. The sequence goes on along the minus strand of JACPGG010000121.1, from coordinate 2,882 downwards.
ACGAAATACCGAATGCGATGAACAATAGTACAACTGAGACTTTGACGAATACGATCACATTATTGAAATTTGCAGATTCTTTAATACCGATTACAAGCAGTGTGGTCATTAATGCGATGATAAATACTGCGGGAAGATTAAAGATCGCACCTGTCGCATGCCAACCTGTTGCTTGCGTCATGAATAAGGGGAGCGGCAGATAAAGCAGGTGGAATATGGAGTCCAATGTCGGAAAGAAAACTTACAACATACCCTGACCAGCCAACCGCGACTGTTGCAGCGCCAAATAAATATTCCAATATGAGATCCCATCCAATGATCCATGCAATGAATTCACCGAGCGTTGCGTAAGAGTACGTATACGCGCTACCTGCAACCGGAATCATTGATGCAAACTCAGCGTAACACAATCCTGCAAATGCACACCCCAGTCCGGAAATTATAAAAGAAATGACAAGAGCGGGTCCCGCGTGATTCGCTGCGGCAGTTCCAGTCAATACAAAGATGCCCGTTCCGATGATTGCGCCGACACCCAGAGATACAAGATTCGCCGCAGTTAGCGTACGTTTAAGGTTATGCTCACCACCTGTCGATTGCTCCATTAATTGCTGTATAGACTTCGTAGCAAAAAGATTTGATGCCATACAAAACTCCTTATGGATTGATAAAATAACATTGATACATACGGAAACTAAGGTTTTTATGCAAGTTTTATTTACTTTTTCTGCTGACAATAAGCGCGCACGAAGAGAAGAATGCCCCTGCAATAAAAGGGAGCCAGGTCTTCATTTCAAACAAATACCCTCCAAGAATTGGACCAATAACCATTGCAGCGGTCATCATCGATGCCATGATCCCCATGATTTCACCTTTTTTAATTGGGTCTGCTTTCGATATGGCTTGATTCGACATGACAATTCTCATAATTGCCTGACTGGTTCCGATCAATAAAAACGAAATGTAATACAATGCAATCTTTTCCGTTGCCATTGATAAAAGGCCGACAATGACAAAAGATAACATGATGGTTTCCAATTGTTTTTCCGAAAAGCGCTTGGTCCAGAATTTATTGAGAAGGACAAGTTGGTTCACTGCAATAATAACTCCTATTGTGGTAAAAAATATTCCTGTTTCAAAAGATCCGAAACCGAATACCTGTTGGGCAAACAGTGCAAAAATTGATTGCACAATGACAAAAGACATGCAAAAAAGAAACCAAATAAAATATAATGCCCGTATAGAATGCGAGCGGTACGCCGTAACAAGAGGTCTGATCGGATTATATGTTAATTTCGTCGTATTTCTTGAATGATTTGATTCTTCGAGAACAAAAAATGCAACAATGCCATTGATCAGTGCCATCGTTCCCGCAGCGTAAAAAGGGAATGCATGTGAAACAGTACTCAGTATTCCTCCCACCAATGGTCCTAATATGAATCCAATTCCAAAAGTTGCTCCGATGATGCCAAGATTTGTGACCCTTTCTTTTTCATCCTTTGAAATATCGATCAGATAACTTTGTGCGGTAGTAAAATTTCCGGCAGCTAGACCGTCAATCATCCTCCCCAAAAATAAAAAGGGAATTGATGCGGCGCTTGCGAAAACGAACCAGCCTATGGAAGTAGAAAAAATACTGAGAAGCAGCACCGGTCGCCTGCCGATCCGATCCGACATAGCTCCGAGTAATGGAGCGCTGAGAAAAGCACAGAAAGAAAAGATCGAAAAGAGAAGTGTAATTGTGAATGCTGAGGCGCCGAATTCATTCAGATAAAAAGGGAGGATAGGTATGACAATTCCAAATCCCAGGACATCGACAAATACAGTGGTTAAAATGATAGTTTTTTGTTTCGACATGCAAGCGAAAGATACTGAATAATTGTATATTCCCAAACCTGTCTGGAATTCAATTCATTCATAGTTCGAGGAGGTATGTATGGACAAGCACCTTATACAAAAAAATGATATTGACCGTAGAACATTCATCTCAAACATCGGAAAAAGCGTTGCACTTGCTTCACTTTCTTCGGCATATCTTACCGGACTGAATGATGAATTAGTGGCGATGACAAAAAAGATCGATCACCTTACACCAGAAGAAGCAGCGACAGATGAAGATTTTTGGTTCCATATTCAACAATCATTTTCTGTTTCCCGATCTCTGATCAATTTGAATAATGGGGGAGTCTCCCCGTCGCCACGAATAGTGACTGAAGCCCTTGTTCGTTACCAATGGCAACAAGAAAACGCGACTGCCTATACGATGTGGCAATTAATGCAGCCGCAGGTAGAAACAATCAGAACCGGGCTTGCGGATTTATTCGGTTGTGATAGAGAAGAAATTGCTATTACCAGAAACGCCTCAGAGTCGCTTGAAATAATACTTATGGGTATGGATCTCAAAAGTGGGGATGAAATTTTAACTACAACTCAGGATTATCCTCGAATGTTGACCACACTTCGGCAACGGGAACAAAGAGAAGGGATTTCACTTAAATTGATTAAAATCCCGGTTCCGAGTGAGTCAAAACAAGAATTAGTTGATGCATTTGAAAAGAATATTACTCCCAAGACAAAAGTGATACTCATATGTCATCAAATAAATCTCACCGGTCAGATTGTTCCTGTGAAAGAAATTTGTGAATTGGGAAGGTCAAAAGGAATTGAAGTAGTTGTGGACGGAGCACACTCATTTGCACAATTTGTCTTCAAAAACGATGAAATTCAATGCGATTATTTTGGAACCAGCTTACACAAATGGTTGTATGCTCCCAAAGGAACAGGTTTACTTTATATAAGGAAAAGTAAAATTTCTAAGATTTGGCCACTTATGGCAGCAGATCGTACTCAAGTTACCGATGTTCGTAAGTTCGAAGAGATTGGAA
>JACPGG010000004.1 GCA_016182545.1 Ignavibacteriales bacterium | reverse complement strand
TGATGCATGCGAACAATGAAGTCGGTACAATTCAACCGGTCAGGGAGATCGCATTGATCGCGAAAGAGTACGGCATTGTTCTCCATTCCGATACGGTTCAAACGGTCGGCAAGGTTCCTGTCGATGTCAATGATCTTCATGTCGACCTGCTTTCCATCTCTGCACATAAAATGTACGGACCCAAAGGAATCGGCGCGATCTATATCCGAAAGGGAACGAACATCGACGCCCTGATACATGGCGGGGCACAGGAAAGAAAGAATCGTGCCGGTACGGAGAATATTCCTTCGATCGTTGGATTCGCAAAAGCGATGGAGATCGCATCGAATGAGTGGTCGGATAATTTTGAGCACGCGCGTCTGTGCAAAGAGCTGCTCAAAGCCAAGATATGCGGTGAATTGAAGAATGTTGTTGTAAACGGCGGCGAGCAAGATACATTGCCGTTTATCTTGAATGTGTCTCTCGATTCATCGTCGTATGAAGCAGAGCGTGAGTCACTCTTGCTCAATTTGGACCTTCACGGTGTTGCGGTGTCGAGCGGTTCCGCATGCACCTCCGGGAGTGTTCAGCCGTCGCACGTTCTCCTAGCGATGGGACGCGATGAGCGATCGACATCTACGGCAATTCGTTTTTCATTCGGAAAATTCACGTCGGTGAAGGATGTTGACAGGGCAGGAGACGTTTTTTGTTCCATCGTTCGGTCATTGCCAAAGAGACCGGCAGTCGTCCATTAATATGAGGCTTCTATGAAACAATTGATATTCTTTATCCTTATTGCATTAATCGGTTGCGCAGATACAGATGAAAATGCTGCAGCGAATTTGAAAAAAGGGAACGACTTTTTCGAGAAGAAAGAATATGAAGTAGCGGAATATTATTTCGAACGGATTCCCGAAACGAGTCCGCTGCATAAAGAAGCGGTAAAAAAACTGGATGTCATCGCCAAGATCAAGCGACAATGGGTGGAAAAGGAGGTCTCGCCGGCGGATCTTTCAAAGATCATCATACTCGAGCATACATTTCAGGTTGACAATGTTGCCAGGATACCTTCACATCGTCTCTCGCTTGTGAATAACACGGATAGGATACTTCAATCAATCGAAGTCGAGTTTACCTATTTTGATAAAAGCAATAAAGAGATCATGAAGCTGGTTGGAGAAGTTCGCACCCCCATGTTCCAAAATACTCAGGATGTGTTCAAGGGCATTGAGCCCGGATATGTTCAAGAGGAATTTGCAACCGCAACTGCAAAAATTATCAAAGCACGGTTTCAATGAAATAATCTGTTGATCTCACGGTATAAAACACCGTACCGCAGACCGCGATCACTCACTGTGATCGACTTCAATTGTGCCCTTTCCATACAACCGATCAGGATCATTATTCCTGCAAGGATAATATCGGCACGCCCTTCGGAAATTTGAGGAAATCTTTTTATCTGACCGATACTCTTATCTTTCAGCATGGCAAACATTACGCCAATATCCTCATACAAAAGAGAATACCCGTTCACTTTTGCAGGATCATAGTGAGGAAGATTTTGATGGAGAGCGGCAAGCGTTGTGAGTGTGCCGGCAACCCCGACTGCAAATGTCGAAGTAAGTTGTTGGGCGAGATCGAGGGGTATTTGCGAACGGATGAGTTCGTACGCTTCGATAAGTGCAGCGTCATCCGGCGGTGATGTTCTCAATATGCGCTCTGTAATCCTGACGCTGCCGATGTTGATGCTGGTTTTTGATTCAACATTGAATGCATTCCCGACAATAATTTCGGTGCTTCCGCCGCCGATATCGAGAACAGAGAACTTATCGGCTCGATCAACAAATTCTGAAATTCCGCCGCGATACGTCCATAATGCCTCTTCCTCACCGGAGATCACTTCAATCGACATACCCGTATTCTTTGTAATGAAATTGCAAAATTCGTCGCTGTTTTTCGCATCACGGAGAGCGCTGGTTCCCACGGCAGCGATTTGGTCGACCGCAAAAGAATCGCATCTTTCTTTGTATGTTCTTAGAAATGATTCCGCGCGAAGGAATGTTTCTTGATTGATCATCCGGTCAGCATCAACACCTTTCCCCAGACGTGCAATAACCTGTTCGTCGTGAATGACGTTCGTGATACCGTCTTTTGAGATATCCGCGATCAAGAGCAGGATTGTGTTTGTACCGATGTCAATGGAAGCGATCCTCATGCTTTTCGAGCTGCCATCCCTATCCAATCATTCTCCTGCAGTACAGAGAGAACGGAGAACCCTCTTTCAGCCAATTCTTTTTCAATAATCTGCCGATCTGTGGCAAGCAGCCCGGAAAAAAGGAGCGTTCCATTTGGAGAGAGTTTTGAGATTACGCCGTCCATCAGTTCGAGGATGGTGTTACGAATAATATTTGCAACGATGATATCGAACGATTGTTCTGTGACTGTCTCGAGTGACCCGATTCTAATCTCAACTTTGTCCGCAACACCGTTTCGTTCGGCGTTCTCCAATCCATTATCAAGTGTCCATTTGTCGATGTCCACGCCGACAGCATTTTTAGCGCCAAATTTTATAGCAGCAATTGCAATTGCGAGGATGCCCGTTCCTGTTCCGACATCCAACACCGAAGATCCGGGGGTTATATACTGTTCCATCATTCTCAGCATGACCCGCGTCGTTTCATGGTAACCGGTTCCGAAGGTCATCTTTGGGTCAATTGTCAACACCACTTTCCCTTTTTCATCGATAGGGTGCCATGTCGGCGTGACGATGATTCGATCCGAGACATGGATCGGTTGTATGGACTTTTCCCATTCTTCATTCCAGTTCTTGTTGACGATTTCAGTGACGCTGAGAAGTTCCACAAAAGGAAGATTCAATTGCTCCGAAAGGTCTTTGATGATATGCTCGATGGAGCCGTACCATTGATCTTTTTTGATATAGCAATGGATTCCTTTTTCGTCTTCAGCAAAACCGTCAAACCCGAGTTCGGAAAGGGCTGCAGGAAGAATTTCGCGCACCTGTTCGTCGGGGGGGACTGCAATATGGATATCCAGAAATATTTCGTTCATGACGGTTCGGATGACTGTGTTCGTTGAAGGATCATGTTGTCGACGATATCTTTGTTCATTTCAAGCCAGAAGATTTGATCCAGGTAGTTTTCCTGCATTTTGCGATCTGCTTTATTGTAGCGCACGTTCAAAAAATATACGAGCCAAATAAGAAGCACGGCGGCAATGGAAACAGGAGTCATATATTGTGTTACAACGATCTGTATGATCAATCCTATAAAACCAAGAATACCGAACCAGAACGATGTGCGGCGTATGTTGATCATGATGTGATAAATCATGCCGAAGAAAAATACTTTATCATGCACGGTCAACGGCATGTGATGATTGAGGATATAAAAGTACAGTCGTCGAGATTCATCGTCGGTCAATGGCTTTGCAGATGCGATCTCTCTGGAGCGGTTGAGTATAAAAAGGCTTGGTTGATTTGCCTGGAATGCCTTTCGCTTTTTGGGAGTCTCCTTTGCGTAGAAACTTAATCCTGCAAGCAATGATGTCACAATAAAGAAAACGGAGATGATAAAGGGAGATTCGAATAAGAAATACGGAAGTTCAAAAGCGATAATCAATGAAAGCACTAAGAATGTAAAGTAGATCCCCGGTATGATGATTCGTAATAACTCAAACGAAGCAAAACGAGATGATGTGGAGTTGTTCATGTTATTGCTCCAATCGTGTGTAAATGAGAGCAGAGAGGACATTGCCGACCGCTTCCAAACTTTGCGGGCTGCATTTGTCGGGAGTGTCTTGTTGTGTATGCCAGTATGGATATTGAAAATCAATGAGATCGATCGTCGGTATTCCTGCTTCGTTGAGGGGGAGATGGTCATCGATGACCGCTTCTCCCGGAATATTCACAAAATTAGTGACGCCGATTTCTTCAGCAGTTTTCCAGACCAAGTCCAAGACTTGCGGGGCATATTGCATCGAATGTTGTTCAAGAGGAATTTGAAGATCTTTATCTCCGACCATATCCAGTAGAATTCCGAATTGTGGAGTGTATTGCGGGCTTTTCATCTTCGCAAAATGTTTTGCACCGAGCGAATATAAACTGTTGTTCCGGTCCTTTTTAGAATCGCCATAATCTTCGCCGTCGGTCAATAAAATATCCACGCCAACGGATGGAGAATTCTCTTTGAACATCCGTGCCAGTTCAAGAAGAACGGCAACGCCGCTTGCTCCGTCGTTCGCCCCGATGATCGGTTTATTTCTGTTTTCAGGATTGGGATCTTCTTCCGCTCTGGGGCGCGTGTCCCAATGTGCGAGAAGTAGAATTCTTCTTTGCAGATCCGGTCTGAACGATGCAAACACATTTGTCAGTTTGAGGGTTTCGTTGTACCCCTGTACCGTGAATGATTGCTGCGTTACATTTTCTGAATATTTTTTCAATTCGTCGGTGAGAAATTCAAGACACTTCCGATGTCCGACGGAATTTGGGTTGCGGGGTCCAAAATTTGTTTGAGCAGTCAGGTACTCAAATGCTTTTTTTCCGTCAAACTTTGGGTGCTGTTTTTTCATTGTGTGAGGTTGCTGTTCTGTTTCGGGTTGCCTGTTACGTTGATCGCATGAAAGGCAAAGCAATGCGCAGAGGAGAACCAGGGAATGGATTTTCATAAATAGTACTATTCTTTTGCTTCACGTTGTATGGTGGGATAGATCCGCAGAATTTCTCCGTACAGTTCTTCAAACGTCTCCTGATACTTTTTTTTTGCCTTCCCCGTAGGGTCATCGACTGAAAGCGTTTCAGGTAAGACAACCTGCGCGTATTCTTTTAGCATGAACACTTTCTTTTCGTATTCCGGGCTCGCTGCAATAATCCTTTCTTTGTGACTCTCTGCCAAACAAAGTATTAAATCAGCCTGAT
>JACPGG010000003.1 GCA_016182545.1 Ignavibacteriales bacterium | reverse complement strand
TTCTCCATTCGCTCCGTTCCATCCCGTCGCTCCATGTACTGAAACTGAACCAATCGTCGAACGATTCGTTCGGATAACGAATAAAATCGAAATGGATCCCATCGATGTCGTATTTCTGCACAAGTTCCATCACAACCCGCTCAGTATATTCGCGCGCTGCGGGATTTCCCATATCGAGCCACCATTCGTTCTCCACCTGTCGCACCCAATCACGGTGTGCATTAACAACATGTTCCGGTCGCGACGGCGGCGAATCGGCTCCCCACACTTTTGCAATGTTCACCCACGCATGCAATTCCATTCCCCGCTTTCTCGCCTCATCAATTGCAAATTCCAGTGGATCCCAGCCGGGATCTTTTCCCAATGTTCCTGTCAACTGCAATGCCCATGGTTCGATCTCGGATCGATAGAATGTATTGCCGCGCGGACGCACCTGAAAAAAGAGTGTGTTGAAATTATTTTTTTTCAGGACGTCGAGAATTTCGATCAGCGTGCGCTGCTGCTCCTCAACATTGTACGAGGTGGGCCAATCGCCGCTTGCGGATGAGAGCCATACAGCGCGGACTTCGTGCCTGCACGCGGGAGTGCCGTTCAGCAGCATTCCCGGTTCCGTTAACCGGCGTTCCGGCACGCAGGCGTGCCTGGGGGATTGGGAAAAAGAAATTGCAAAGAGTATGGTTACGAGAAAAAAGAAATTTTTCATTATCTGTTTATGTTACACAGGGATAAAAATCCGACCTGAAAAATAATTTCGTCATGCCCGAACGATTCAGTCGGGCATCCATTTATAGATTCCCGCTTAAAACATGCGGGAATGACGGTAGATTTTTTATCGCTTTGCATAACTTGAGTTATCAGTAATTCATCGTTGACAACAGAATAACAAAGGGAGAGAAGAAAAGCAAAAGTGGAAAAGTGGTTCGACGCGGCGCAGAAACGATAGTCATCCTGAGCATGCTTCGACTCGCTACGCTCGCTCAGCACGACTAATATATTTGAAGGATGACTTCATTAATTTTAATCTCGTTCCCAAATTCTATTTGGGAATGCAATAAGGGGGGAGATGAACTTGTCCGCCATGCTTTTTGGCGGAGAGGGGGTCGCCGTCATCATTGCGTCAGGTTTGCAATTGCGCCGAGACTGCAAAGATCACTTGTCCGCTAATAAGAACGTATCTGCCGCACATGATTATTTCTCCTTTTTGCAGGCATTCCAAATTACTGTTAATACTCCGTCAAGATTTGTCTTTAATTCTCTGTTTCTGATTCTTAACACTGTTATCTCATGTGAACGTAAGTATTCATCTCTTGCTTTATCATATGCCATTGTTTCTTCTTCGTAGTGTTGATCCCCGTCTAATTCCACAGCAACTTTTTTGGCAAGGCAAAAGAAATCCAGGATATACGGACCAAACGGCACCTGTTTTCTGAATTGCACTCCAAATGATTTATCACGCAGGTGAGACCAAAGCAATCTTTCTTCGGGTGTCATGTGTTTGCGAAGCACCCGTGCTTTGGCAATGGTTGACTTTGATGCTTGAAGAAAGAATTTAGGCGTGGTTGGTTTCATAATCGTTGCCCGACCCCACCCTGACCCTCCCCTTGCAGGGGAGGGAATGTGCGTTTCTCCCCCTGTAAGGGGGAGATGTCCCGAAGGGACAGAGGGGGTCTCTCCCCCTCTGTGCGCTGCTTGAAGCATTAGCGAGTGGTGCAAGGGGTCTGTTCTTGTCCGTTATTAAGAACGCAGCGACCGCAAATATTAAATCATCCCTTTCCGTATCGCTTTCGCCACTGCGGCTACCATCGTCTTCACTTTCAGCATGCGGAACATGACGCGTCTTTGCGCATCAAGCGTATAGACATTCATCCCTAATTTCTCGGACGCTTTCTGTTTGGTATAGCCCCGCTCGAAGAGCCGGAGGATAGATTTTTGATTTTTGTTCAGCATGATGTTTTTTGTCAGAAGTTGAGCGACTGATCAGGCGTCGCCTTTACCGATTTTGGGTAGTGGGATCTTTTGATTTTTAATCTCGTTCCCAAATTCTATTTGGGAACGCAATACTGTTTGAAACTCTATTTCACATTTCGTTTCTCCAATCCGCTTGGAACGTTCCCAATCGGAGATTGGGAACGAGATGGAATATTGACCCCTTTCACAATAAGCCACAGTGTGAGAGAGAGTTCAGCAATGAATATCGGCACAAAGAGCGGTGACGTGATCGTTGCCGATAATTCCGGGCTGAGAAAATGAGTGAAACTAATGACAAAATACAATACTCCCGCCCCTATCATGAGTATTCCAATCGTCTTTGGCAGATATCGAGAAATGAATATGAGATATCCGAGAGAAAGACATGCAAAACTGAAAAATACCAGACTGATGGCATACGCATCCCCGTGAAGTTTCATAGCAAGTAAAGCAAATGTGTGTAATTGACCTGATGGTATAGTATTCAGATAGTCGGCATTTGCCAGCACGTTGAGAGCCGCAAAGTGACTGAGGCTTGCCACTGCGAGAATAATATCGCACGAGAGTCTCATAAATGCAGCGATCAGTGCCATATTCCGGTCTATCGACTTGAAGAGCGCGTACAAAATTACTGCAATGATCACATCGAATGCGAGATGCAATAGTTCACCGGAGAAGCCTATGCGAAACAGTGTCTCGTTCGCAATAATATTCTTTGCCGTGGCTTCAGCATCCGTTGATACAACAAGTGTTGACCTGACGAAAAGTTGTGCAAATGTGCCCGCCACAAAAATATATAAATAAAGAATACCGGCAATTCTTGCGTACAATGTCGGTGAATTTTCAACGGTTCGGTTTGTCATATTTCGTTATAAAGATGTTTTGCCATCTCTCGTTTGTGGCGCCCTAACGGACTGTAACTAACCTCCGTGCAAACCTGTCCGCTGCGTTTTTTGGGTGGACGTTCCAGTGTGCGGTTGCCGAACCTCCCCTGAACGTAGCGAAGGATTGGGTTGAGTAGCTTATTAGGTTGCACTTTTGTAATATGTTGCCTTATCTAGTTGATGAAATAAAAATGAAATGAAACTTAGAATATCTAAGCACTCATCACGTCCAATTGGCCAAGTTAGCGCTGGTTCATGTGCAGTCGGATTTCTAATTGCTTGCATCAACCCTGCCGATAAAAATTTGATCCCATCTTGAATATTACGTTCTGTTTCAGTTCGACAAAGATTTAATTTTAACGTACCCTTTTCGGGGCTCCATACTTCTAGCATCAAAGCTTGACCATCTTTCATGCTTTGCGCTTTATTCTTCACTTCAAAATTGTACGCCTTGCTTGCTTCAAATACTGCATGGAAATAATTGCCCTCCAAAAATAATTTTTTTGAATGCAAAGACACTTGATGATGTAAACCACGTCTCGAAAACAACTCGTAATTCTCTCTACTTGGACTATTTACATTATTTTCTGCCAATATCATTGAAAGTTTATCGTGATGGCTTTGGGGTGATATTTTTAAGCAAAACTCAGAAAGCATCCGATTCCTCCCTGTAAGTTCCATTTTTTGCCTTGCCAGTGATAAAATCCAATCGTGAATTAATTTTGCGCGTGAGGATGTAATTGAATCATTTGGAAATGTTTCAAAAGGAAATTGAAATAACGCCTTTGCAATTCTATTAATGTCATTAATCGTCGAATCGTACTTTAATAAATCTCCGACTTGAACAGCAATTA
>JACPGG010000131.1 GCA_016182545.1 Ignavibacteriales bacterium | reverse complement strand
AAAAGAACTTCAAGTAAACTACAGTCAAATTCCAATTAAGTTGGGAATCGAGGCTGACTATACGCCCGGGATGGAAAAAGAGCTGGCTTTAATGCTGCAGCAGCAAGAGGTTTGTCATGTGTCGCAACACTTACTATACTTTTTGTCCCTTTGAACAGATCGGTTAAATTCAAAAAATGTGAACGAACATGATGTTCGTTCACATCGTCAGGATCTTTCCATTGTCCCTTCACCAATCTGACCGATTTCTCCATTTCGATGAGCCTTTTGGCGTCATTGATACTACTATGCCATCGCGCGGGAAGAGTGAAACCAATATTTTCATACTCACTGCATGCCTGTTCAAAAAGTGTAAGTGATTTCTCTGCAAATCGCGGATGTTCCGCATCGAATTGAAGCGGGATATTTAATTCTTTAGCGTGGTGAAGTACAGTTTTTAAGAGCCCAAAATCATGGTGCAGGGCTGCAGGTTTAATGGACACGCGGGATTGATCGCCGGTAATTCCTAACGCGTTTAACTCCGCAATATAATGTTCAACAACGGAGTCGGGAGATTGATTGGTCGATTCCCAAAAGCATAAAGTCGAGCGCCATCCGCAGCCATGCGCTTTTCGCATTACTTCCATGCCGTCGGCAAGGGTAGATCCGGCGATATGGGCTGCGGCAATGTATTTTGCGATAGAAGTTTTAATCGTTCTTAGCATAATTTTTTTTTCTGAGCAGTGTGGAGATTTTAGTTAAAAGTATTCTGGAACTATCTTTGACAAACCAAACGATGCCTGCGGTATTGATCGGGTAATGCCAATAGGAACTATAGTGATGCACATTTTCTGACCACATTCTGATCCATTGTTCGTCACGTCCGAGGAACTCAAACGATTTCATTCCGCGCTCAAATGCGTATTGAATTGTATGGTGCATAAGCAGAATGCCGGGAGAACAATGCGCAAATCGTTCATCGTAACCGACCTTCAACACCCAAAATCTACCTGCGTATTCCACGCCAATTTGCCCTGCTACCGTTCTTCCGTCAATGCGCATCAGACTTAAACGTAACGCTCCATCAGTTGCCATCTTCTTCGCATACGTGTTGAAAAATTTTTTCATTTGAGAATTTGACCGGATACTTGTCTTCGTCCTCGCTTTCCAGGAGGCATGTTCAACAGTATAGATCTCATCGAGATAACACTGCATATCATCCGGGCGGGGAGAAAGAATTTCCATTGTCACAGCACCATATTCATTCGCACGGCGTTGCGCTCTGCGTAGTGCAGAACGTTTGCTGGCGGATATTGTTTTTTGAAATTCTTTCCATGATTCCGTAATCGGCAGCCATGGCGAATGCGTTACATGGTGCGCTTGCACGGCAAATGTATGCTTGCCGGCTGATTGGAATGTTTCAAATTCCGTTGAAGAATTGTCCAATCGTCCTGAGAAGACCGGTTTCTTCATCCTTAAAATTGTATCGATTAGTACAGCAAGAGCGGCATCGTCTTTGAATAAAAATCCGCACGGTTCACACAAAATGGAACTCCCGAGTATTTCAAGTCTCCTCGCCCCGCCCTCACCTACTTCCCCAAGGGGTGCAATTGCAACAACCTCATCACGCCGTTTCACAACAATCGTATGCAAGTATCCGCGGGAAGAAAATGCCTCTGCACACGATGCGTACCACGCAAACTGCAGAAGCGGATTCTCTGAAGATGCAGCAAGTTCATTCCACTCATTGTGCAACGAATACAATTCATCCAGATCGGAAATAATCTTAATTGAAATATCCGTCAACGCTGTAGTACGACTCGTGACAGAATTTCGGTTCCGCTCCGCAAGGTCGGTATTCTTTTTCTCCAGGCGAAGGAGATCATCTATAGGATGTACAAGTTGACCCATGAATATTCCTTTGAGTTAGTGGAGTACCTCGTCGAACACACCCGCTGCTTGTGGCTTTCTGATACGCGCACCTTTTATTTCTCCTGAACGCACCGGCAACTTCGTTTTGGAAAAAGAGAGTGAACGAACAACATTTCGTTTTATGAAACTATAAACTGAAAAAAAGAACGGTGCAATATCCTTCACGTCCCAAACTCTGAAGTGATTTTTTTGCATGAGCGATTTCATATATCGGATGATCCCCCATTCTTTCAACTGATAGTACCCCTCCGTGAAAGCTCGAATATCCTGCTTGAAGTAAAGAAGCCGTACGTTCTCCCGGTACTTGAATTGAGGTTCATATGTCATCCCACGTTGATGACGATAGGCAAGATACACCAGATTCACGCCGGCGTAGGCACCCAGAACTTCCCACAAATTATACCGAGGATTGATCTCCAGGATTTTGAATTCTTTGTCGTGTGCATCCCATTTGTAATCGATCTTCACAATTCCTTGAAAACGGATCCGTTGGAGATATTTGATGCTTAATTCAGCCAAAGTCGGATGATTGCATGTTTGAATGAACGTGCTCCCTCCGGTATGCGGCGGATACGTACGAATTTTCCTCCCGACAAAGTATCCGTGGCAGTTGGATTGTTCATCGAAGTATCCGTGGAAGCTATAGATACTTTCATCGCGTCCGTCGATGTACGACTGGATCAAAAAACCGGATTGGCGTTTGGGGAGCGCGGTACAAAATGCGATAAGTTCTTCAGCCGATGTCATACGATGGAGAGCTTTTTTATACGGACCAAATCGTTCCCACTGCTCCTGCCAATCTTCACTGAAAGCGGGTTTCACGATGCAGGGAAATTCAATCGTAGAAAGCAGCTGCGGCAGTTCAGAAACATCGTGCGCAACAATAGTTGTCGGCACAGGAAGCCTGTACGCAGTAGCAAACGAGCTGAAGTGTACCTTGTTAAACAGACATTCAAGAACAAAGTCAGTGGGGAGCAAAAATCTGAACCATCGTTGAAGCGTTTCACGATGTCTCCTCACAAACGAGAGTTCAGGATCCGATGCATAATAAAGCACCGGAGGTTCAGACTGCCGGTATGCGAATCCGATCAGCCGCTCAAGATTCTCCTCTTCCGTATCGGGTGCGAATGGGAATAATGGAATCGCTCCCGAACAATACGCTGAATGGTATGCCATGTCGTCCGGTTGCGCTGATGCAACGGTTGTACATATCCCTTCGCGTCCCAGTGAACGGACGATATCAAATGCAGCAGGAGAATTTCCCGCAGAAATAACCACAGATCCAATTGTACCTTTGTAACTACTGTTTATCATAACAATCCTTTTTATACGTTCTCCTGTGCCATATCATGAGGGACCTCTTTTATGTTTTGCACCTGCTGCTGCACAATTGAAGATTGTTTTACCTCCTGCACTGCATCGTTCTTCTTCCGGAATAATTTTGCAATACGGCGCCGCACATGATTTCTCCAGAGAAAAAAGAAAGGTTTCGGGTCATCGAACGAAAAATAGCCGGCTTCATCAATACCCCGGATCGAACTGAACCATTCCTTCAGCGACAATGCGCCATCTTTGAAGTATCTGTACGACGATAGAAGATCTTTGTCCTCGACGATCCATTTTCGGTTTTCCTGTTGCACGGTCGGGTACACTTGCTGGCGTGTCATGTCAAGATACTGTGCCCGAACCACATCCATTCCGTTTCTGCCGACGAACAACCGGAACGTTGCACCAACGCGCGGATTCACATCAAGAATTTTATATTCATTGTCACGCGCATCGTAGCGAAAGTCGATATCGACAATCCCCCTGTACCCGACCGACTGCATGAAGCGTACTGCCAGATCGACGACGGGTTCATTGTATTCCGTAATTCCGAGTGACGTCATTCCGGTGTAGATCGGATTTTGTCTCAACTTCTTTCCGGTAAATGCCACCAGCGGCACCGAATAGTGATTGAAATATCCGTTGAAGATCCATGTATCGTCATCACTGCCGGGAATGTATTCCTGGATCATAGTGTTAGGATGGTCCGAATCTTCCATCAACAGGTATTGCTCAATCAAGTCATCCGCATTCCGGACGATCACCATTTTTTTTCCCGTCCTCTTTTCCAATTCTTTTCCGTCAATTCCTTTGACCAGCAGGGGATACTGTGCAAGCCGGGCGAATTCCGTCACGTCATCCAGCGACGAAGGAAATACCGTGGGGGGAACAGGAATGTCATTTTTCCGAGCGAGTGCAAACATCTCTTTTTTATCATATAGAGACAGTATCAACTCCACTGGCTGTTCCGGAACTCAAGCATGTGCGGATTATACACTATTGAAGAGGCCGCAGTTGTGAAACTTGCAGAAATGCCCTGTTCGGCACCCTATCGTCGCGCCGTTATGAAAGCTCCAGGTCCCATGGATTCCCTTCATCTACCGCCGCGGGGGCGATGGGTGGCGCCCTCG
>JACPGG010000130.1 GCA_016182545.1 Ignavibacteriales bacterium | reverse complement strand
TTATTTTAGTCGTCTCAAAGAACATTATCGTCACCATCGTGGACTTGCTGTCCACCACCGAGACGCATATTTTAAATGGTACTTTTATCTTGTAGCAAACAAAATTAGCAACACAAAATGACCTTTATGCCCGCAATGACAGGGCGTAGTCAGCGTTCCTAAATTATATGGGTAATAGAGACCTTATCCCCCATCTTTTCAGAACCGAGTACAGAAAAATTGTCTCTGTTCTCTGCCGGCGTTTTGGATTTGAGCAGATAGAAATTGCGGAGGACATCGCCAGCGACACCTTTCTTACTGCGGCGCAAACATGGGGATATGAAGGGGCGCCCGAAAATCCGACAGCATGGCTGTATCATGTTGCAAAGAACAAAGCAAAGAATTTTCTGCAGCGAGAATCTCTTTTTGAAAATAAGATCTCACATGAAATTAAAAATAGTTCTTCTGATTTTGAAGAACAGGAGATCGATCTCTCCCCGCACAACATTAACGACAGCCAGTTGCAGATGATGTTTGCCGTTTGTCATCCTTCCATTCCGCCTGAAGCACAGATCGGATTGTCGCTCCGTATTCTCTGCGGTTTCGGCATTGAAGAGATCGCCGACGCTTTTCTCACAAATAAAGAGGCGATTAACAAGCGACTTTTTCGTGCGAAAGAAAAACTGCGTGAAGAGAAAATAAAAATCGAGATTCCAGGTCCAACGGAAATTGATGAACGATTGGAAGCAGTATTGAGGACGATCTATCTGCTGTTCAACGAAGGATATTACTCGACGAGCCAGAACACGACGCTCCGCAAGGACCTTTGTCTTGAAGCGATGCGCCTCAGCAACATGCTTGTAGAAAATGAGAGCACGAACAAGCCGCAGGTCAATGCATTGCTGGCATTGATGTGCTTTCACGCTTCCCGGTTCGATGCACGGATCAATCAAAGGGGCGAACTTGTGTTGTACGAAGATCAGGATACGGGTCTCTGGAATGCGGAACTGATAAACCGCGGCGGATATTTTCTGAACCGTTCCGCAAGCGGAAACAATCTTTCCAAATATCATTGCGAAGCTGCAATTGCGTACTGGCATACGCAGAAAGAAGATACGAAAGAGAAGTGGGAAAACATTCTGCAACTCTATAACAAGTTGCTGCAAATAGAATATTCGCCGATCGCCGCATTGAACAGGACGTATGCGCTGTCAAAGGCAAATGGAAAACAGGAAGCGATCGTTGAAGCGGAGAAATTGAAACTGACCGACAACCATTTTTATTTTACTCTGCTTGGCGAACTTTACGGTGGAATCGATAACGACACAGCGAGAGAATATTTCCGGAAAGCGTATTCATTGGCGAAAACTGAGAACCACAAAAAGACGATCCGGAATAAGATCGATGGTGTGGAATTCCAAACAATACCGATTAAATAAATCAGATCATTCTAAAAACCAGAAAGGATTCAGTATGCCAAAAAAGAAATATCTTTGTTTACAACGAAGCGTGCCGGGCAAAAGTGAAATACCGCCGGCGGGGGCTGACATGTACACTGCTTTCAACGCATGGATGGAGAAATTCCGGAATAACTTTGTCGACATGGGAGGAAGGTTGAAAGGAGGAAAACTCGTCACGACAGAAGGGATAATGGACGGACCGTATGTTGAAACGAAGGAAGTCATCGGCGGTTATATGATCGTTTCAGCAGAAAGCTTGGAAGAAGCAATTGAAATAGCCCGCCAATGTCCGGGATTAGTACGCCCCGGATCAGGTGTTGAGGTACGAGAAATCCTTGCGCAATGAGTGCACCTTGTATGAAATTGTGCGCAACCCGCGATCAAAGCGTGCCCGCCAGATAGGAGAGAAAGTGGAGCAGACCCACTAAAAAAAACGGGAGTACCTGAAAATCCACAAGAGTAAGGAACGACGAAAGGAATTTCTTCATGGACCTCCAAGTCAATATTCTCGCAATTGTAGTTGCCGTCTTTGTCAACTCCGTAATTGGATTTCTGTGGTACGCAAAACTTTTTATGAAACCATGGACAAGGGAAATGGGTTATGATCCGAACATGAGACCCGATGCAAAAACGATGGCAAAGGGTATTGCTTTGATGGTCGCAGGCAATTTTCTTTTCGCATGGATACTTGCATTCTATTTAGCAGGATGGAAATATATTCCCGGCTCGAGTGAAGTAGGTACGGCATCATTTGCACTCAATTCGGCGATCTCTGTGTGGATCGGATTTTTCGTGCCTGTTCATTTAAGTAGAGTGGTATGGGAAAAACATTCGTGGAAGTTGTTTATCATCAATAGCGGGTATCATCTGGTTGGGACATGCGTTGTCGCACTGATACTTGCCTTCTGGACATAGAAGTATGTGACTGGATACGATGAACGGTGGCGGGAACTTCAAGAATTAAAACAGACTTGTGTAAGATCCATCGACGCCTCTTTTTCGATGACAGTTTTTAGGTCGCTCCTACGGATCTTACGATGATCGACAGATTCATTTTACAAACAGTGCGTCTCTGCGGGACTTAATTGAACAGCTACAAAAAGAACAAACTTTCACGCTCCGCTAGGAGCGTACTGTTTATAATTCAATAAATGAAAGACTGTAAAGCCCCGGAGGGGCGACCTGTTACCCCTTCTCGACAAATTCCTTCAACGACCTGCCGATAATATCGGTCCATCCTTCAACGAAATTATTCTTTGCAAAGTCCGGTTCTTCTTTCGGGAATGTATCGAGTCCGGCGTGTGTTAGTTTCACACGTGTTGTGTTCCCTTCCGGGAATAAGTCGAACGTGACAAAGGAAATCCCTGCATATCCGTCGTACCGCCAACTGTATGTCAGTTTCTTTCCCGCAACGACCTCGGTGATCTTGCAGAGATGAAGATATTGCCTTTCCGGCGCGGGTCCGCCTGAGAATTGGAATTCAAAACCGACCTCCGCTGTGAACTCTGCAAGATCGAAGTACCACTGCTTCATCTCGTTTCCGTCGGTGATCGCGTTCCACACTTTTGCTGCGGGAGCGTTGAATGTCCGTTCGATGACGATAGGTTCGTTGTTCATAGTTTACCTCTCATAAAAAAGTTTATTGCAATCTTTTCAAGACTCCCCTACGCTTCACAATGTTCTTATAATCCCACTGAATTTTTTTTGATTTTGTGCACCAGCGCTTGAGATCTTTTTTATTAACCTGAGCCGCCGAAGTGTACCGCGCTTCCGCCGCCTTAAAGCTTCCCTCAGGCTGCAGTCCTTTCTCCTCAAACGACTGACCGCTCCAGAATAACAGTCGTACTGAATCTTTTAATTTGCTGTACCCAACAACCGGATTGCCTTCCAAAAACCAAACAGGATGCCCATGCCAGATCTTATTTTCCGCGTCAAGAAGATTACGGTTGATTTCCTGCATCAGTACGTTGCAGATCTGTTTATCATTATTTGACCGTGAATTATTGTATGCCTGAATCTCTTTGTTCAAGGAATTTTCCTTTCTAACGCTGCCGACATGCTCGCTCGCTTTCAGCTGCACGATCTTTCTCACCAACGACAATGGCATCGGTGTATCCAGCGGAAAATGAACCGAACTTTTCGAGCCTTTATACCTCTTTAATTCTTTCTTCAGTGACTCGACCCCGGTGTGAATCGGATAGAGAGCGATGTGATTTTTCCAGGCAGCAAAATAGATGATGTACTTTCCGTTGAGTTTAAATGTCGGGATCTGATAGCTGATCGTCTCTTCCGCATCCGGCAGCACCTTTCTGATGGTCAAGCGAACTTGTTTCAGCAGCCGCTGTACATTCGGCGGAAACGAACCGATGTACTCATCTATTGTTTTGAATTTCATCTTTGCCGTCGCCATACTTCCCCTCTCCTATGCCCCTGTTTGCTTGTTCGTTTTGCGTTCATATATCTTCCATCCGGTAATTGCGAGCGGGAGCGCCGAAAGTATTCCGACGATATGATACCACGCCGGACCGAAATCCCACGCGAAAATTGCACCGGCAAGCCAGAGTACGGTTCCGATTATTCCCGTAAAATAAATTGCGGTTTTTGCCTTCTCCTTTGCTATCATAGCAGTAATGTACGCGGCAAAAATCGTAATGATGGCGCGATAGCTGAATGCGAGTGCCATTAAGCCGTTATCCATCATCGGTTCGCCGTATGGTGGATATATGCCTGCAACGTGAAAGCCATGGTCGATTGCCGAAGCAAGAATGAAGTTGATCAGGATGGCGGCGACAATAGCGAGAATCAAGCGTTTCATTGGTTGTTCCTTTCTGCAAATGATCTAAAATATAATATGCCCGCTCCGGATGCGGTGTGTGCTAATACCGACTTTCTTCTCTCAGACCTTGTTCAATCGGTCTTACCTCAATTGTTCCCAAACGGGCGGAGGGCCACTTTGATGCGATCTTGATTGCATCGTTCAAATCTTTTGCTTCAATCAGGAAAAAACCGCCGAGCGTTTCTTTTGTTTCCGCAAAGGGTCCATCGGTGACGGAAATTTTGCCGTTACGGACGCGTACCGAAGCTGCATTGTTCACGCTTTGCAGCGGCTCCGCGGCGATTAAATAGCCGCCATTCTTCAATTTATCGACATAGTCCAGTGTTTCCTTTCGTAGCACATCCCATTCATCCTTGGATAAGGCATTGAGCATGCTTTCTTCCTCGTAAGCAAGACAGATATATTTCATGTTTTTTCCTCAAAATGGAAAAAAAAAATGTGATTCTTGTGAATAGTCGTTTGATGGAAGGGAAATTCGACATGCGTTTTATCTAAAAATGAAAAATTTATCCAGCAGAGAGTGCATCGGTAAATTTCCATATTAAATCTGTTCACCGAATTCAATCATTTTCTTTCTCCCTTGTTCATCCGGCAGGCGTCCGAATCCTGCTCCCATGTTATCCACAAGATGTTTTGGATTGGATGTGCCGGGAATAACGCATGTAACTGCCGGGTGAGAGAGAATGAACTTCAAAAAGAATTGTCCCCAGCTGTTGATGTCGTACTCCGCTGCCCATTCGGGGAGCGGCTTTCCTCGTACGGCGCTGAAGAGAGATCCTTTTTCGTACGGTTCGTTGATAATGACGGCGACACCATGATCCATCGCGGCATTGAGCAGCGACCTCTCCGCATTACGTACACGGAGTGAGTAATTGAATTGTACAAAATCAACTTTCTCTTTCTTCACGATCCGTTCTAATTCATCGTGAGCGGAAATTGTGTAATGTGTAATGCCGACGTAGCGAATCTTCCCTTCTTCCTTCCATCGCTTCAGCGTTTTGAGATGCGTCTGCCAATCCACAAGATTATGGATCTGCATCAAGTCCATCGCCGAACGGCGCATCTTCCGCATTGATGCATTCATCTGGTCGATCCCCTCCTTCTCTCCCGTCGTCCACACTTTTGTTGCAAAGAAGAATTTGTCTGCGATTGCGAGTTCAGTTGTCAGGTCGCCGACCACCTCTTCCGATCTTCCGTACATCGGGGATGATTCAATGACCGGTCTCATTGGCGCTGCAATATGCGCCATCTGAGTGATCACCTCGCGCAACGGCTGTTGTTCCTCGTTGGAAGTGCCAACATCAAATTGCTGCCACGTGCCGAGACCGACAACGGGAAGTTGTTCAGCCGATGATGGAATTGTCCGTTTGAGCATTCTCTTGTTCAACATCGATTGCAGTATACCTGATGCCGAAGAAAAAGGCAATGTCACCACGCCGATGCCTGCAGAGTATAAGAATTTGAGTGCGGAACGGCGTGATACATCATTCGTCATCGGTTCACCCTCATCGATTTCAAAAAAGGTAATGATGTTGATAGTCAGTTACAACTTCTCTATCTTCAAAAAACTCGATCAATGGCTCCTTCACTTTTTATACGTTCCGTTGATGCAAGCAGCGCCGCCGCGTGGGAACGGATGCGCCGCGAACTGTGGCCCGCCGAACCCGATGATCACAAAGAAGAAGTAGCACGTTTTCTGAGCGGTAAACAAAAAAGAGAAGAAGAGGTGCTGATCGCATTTACTCCCGATGAAATTCCGATTGGTTTCATTGAACTTTCCATCCGCCCGTATGCAGAAGGATGCCGCTCGGAGAAGGTTGCCTACATCGAAGGATTATTCGTCGAAAAGAGGATGCGGAAAGAAGGTGCCGGCGCGGCGCTTGTGAAAGCCGCCGAAGAATGGGGACGCGCACATGGCTGCATGGAGATCGCGTCCGATACCGAAATAGAAAATGAATCAAGTATCGCTGCACATAAAGCATTCGGATTTGACGAGGTGATGCGGGTCGTCTGCTTCAGGAAAGATTTATAATAGTTCATGAAAAGAAATTTTTCTTTTGAGGCAAAAATCTACAAGGTCGGCATCAATCCGTGCGTCAAGGTTCCATTGAGAATAACGAAAAAGATGTCGCCGTCAAAAGGATACATTCCTGTCAAAGGGACGATCAACGGACATCCGTTTATTCAGACACTCGTACCGATACGGAATGCGGAATATCGTTTATATGTGAATGGACTCATGTTGAAGGGATCCCGGACGAAGAACGGCGACAGAGCAACGTTTGTCATCAAGCAGGATTTTGCACCGCGCACCGTCGAGACATATCCGTTCGCCAAACCATTGAAGAGACGATTGGATGAGGAGGATCTCTTTCCGAAGTTCAAGCAACTGACGCCGTCGCGACAGAAAGAAGTGTTGAAATATTTGAATTATCTGAAGACGGATGAGGCGTTGACGAGAAACATCGAGAAGGTGATCAACGGATTGAAAAAGAAAACAGGGAATAATTGGTTCGTTAAGTAGTTTTTGCTTTGCGGTTATGTCTGAATCAGACTCTTCAATACCCTCATATTCTCCACATCCTCATGCAGGTCTTCGCTTTTCGGTGTTTCGAGAATTTTCGGAATGTGTGTGAACCGTTCGTCATTCATTAGCAATCGGAATCCGGTCAACCCGATCGCTCCCTTGCCGATATGTTCGTGACGGTCGACGTGCGAGCCGAGTCCTTTCTTTGAATCGTTAATGTGGAATGCAACAAGCCGATCCAGCCCGACGATCTCGTCGAATTGTTTGAACGTCTCTTCGTATCCTTTCTCCGTCGCAATATCATATCCCGCTGCGAAGACGTGACACGTATCGATGCAGACCGCCATCCGTTCGGGATCCTCAACGCCGTCAATGATTGCACGGAGATGTTCGAACTTGTAGCCGACATTCGTTCCCTGTCCTGCCGTCGCTTCGAGCACGCTTTTCACTTTGTAATTCTTCGTTATGTCGTGGGCAAGATTTAAACTTTCACAAATGAGTTTTATCCCTTCGTCGTCCCCCGCACCGAGATGCGAACCGGGATGAAAATTCAGCAACGGAATTCCCAATTGCTCGCACCGTTCCAGTTCGTCAATGAATGCAGCACGTGATTTTTTCAGAACATCAGGATTTGTTCCGCAAAGATTGATCAGGTACGAATCGTGCGACACGACCGGTGCAATTCCCGCTGCGGTGATCTTTTCTTTGTATTGCGCAATGTCGCTTTCGCTGAACGGCTTTCCACTCCACTGATTGTTATTCTTCGTAAACACCTGCAGCGCAGTGCATCCGATCGATGTTGCACGATCAACGGCGGTATGCACTCCGCCGGCAATGGACATGTGAGCGCCGAGAAGGATTTTATGATTTGTTGATTTGCTCATATATTTTTTCCCACCACCCCTGTCAACGATTACGGCAACTAAATCGTGAACACCTATTCTCCTCCTCGGTGAGGAGGGAATTCAAGGGGTGGTGCGCTTATTGAAGTATTCTTTCCGCCAATTCTTCTCCCAGCAGACTGCTCAATGCAATTCCCATTCCGTTGCAGCCGAGTGCCGCAAAGAGATTTGGGTGAACTTCTTTGATGAACGGTATTTTCGATTCGCCGAATCCCATAATTCCCTGCCACGACATCTCGATCTCGAACGGCGTATGCGGAAGGATCACTTCGGATAATTTCTTTTTGAGATCGAATAATATTTTTTCATTCGGCGCGAATTCGCTTGTTGCTTCCGCGTCGAAATCCTGATTCCTTCCGCCGCCGAAAATAATGCGGTTGTTGAAATCCCGGAAGTAATAGAATCCGTGATCGAAATGGAACGTTCCGCGAAACTTCAGTCCGCTGATCGGTTTCGTCGCAACGATCTGTCCGCGCCCGGGAACAACATTCATCGCGGGAAGAAGATCGGAGAGAAAAGCATTTGTGCAGATTCCAACGCGATGAGCATTCATCAAGATTTTTTTCTCTGCCGAATCGATCTCTATGTCAACGGAATCATTGTGTGGATGAATAGCCGTTACATTTGCGCCGGTGAAGATCATTACGCCAAGCGATTGCGCTTTCTGCATCAGGGCAAGTATCATCTTTCCCGTGTCGATCTGTCCTTCAAGCGAAGTGAAGACCAGCGATCTCACCGTTCCGGATGCGAATCCGAATGTTTCTATTTTTTCATCAGCAAGAGAAAAAATATTCTCGTTGAAGACCGGAAAGAGAACGGCATTCATTCTCTCAAGATGCCCGAGCGCGAACAGTTCCGATTCCGTCAACAATTCGTATCCGCCATGCTGCCGGAAGTCGATCGCGTCGTCACCAAGCCGCGCACGGAGTTTCTGCAGCCCTTTCCACCTCTTTTCGACCAAGGACAGCATCTTTTCTTTTCCGAGTGTTCGTTCGTCGGCGAGAAGTTCCGTCAAACTTCCGAAGCAGGCGAAGCCGGCATTTTTTGTGCTGGCACCTGTTGGCAATACTCCCCGTTCCAGAACTGTTACACTACTCTTTGAATCATGTTCTTTGATCGAACATGCAACAGAAAGTCCCAGGATACCGCCGCCGATGATGACGATATCCGAACGGAGAAACGATTGTTGTTCCCAGAATGAGATCATTGCAGAATGTTTATTTTAAGATGTCAGACACCTTGTCGACATAATATAGATGAATTTTCAATTTTTCCGAATACTAATTACCACGACGTCTGCCATCTATAGAGAAGGTTGAAAATTATTTGTCGAATTTCATCAATGAAATTTCTACTTTCCATGCACATGGGGAAACTCGAACGTCTCAAGCGAAAGAAGAAAAAACTGGTCGTCGGACTGATGTCCGGCACATCGGTCGATTCAATCGATGCTGTACTTGTTGAAATCTCAGGTTTTGGAATCACAACGAAACTGAAACAGCGCACTTTCACTTCGCATCCGTATCCGAAAGGATTCCGCAAGTACGTGTTACACAACTCACTCCCGGGAACAGGTACGGTTGACACCATCTCACAACTGAACATCCTCATCGCCTATTTTTTTGCCGATGCCGTGAAAGCGGTTGCCCGAAAAGGGGGCGTTGCATTGAATTCCGTTGATCTGATCGGCTCGCACGGGCAAACCGTTCATCACATTCCCGATGAGCGTAAACTTTTTGGGAAGAGAATACGTTCTACGTTGCAATTGGGGGATCCCTCCACCATTGCAACACTGACCGGCGTGCCGACGGTCGGAAATTTCCGCACCGCAGATATGGCACTCGGCGGGCAAGGGGCACCGCTTGTTTCGTATTTCGATTTTCTGATGTTTCGTTCAGCAACAAAGGATCGCGCGCTGCTGAATATCGGCGGCATAGCAAATATGACGTTGCTGAAAAAAAACTGCCCGGCAACGGATATCGTCGCATTCGACACCGGACCGGGAAATATGGTGATCGACGCATTGATGAAAAAATTGTACGGAAAGGAATTCGATCGAAACGGTGAAACGGCACGCAGCGGAAGGATTCTGTCTCCAGTCCTGAAAAAATTGATGGCTCACAAATATTTTTCTCATTCGCTTCCAAAGTCAACGGGGAGAGAATTGTTCGGAACAATGTTTGTTGAAAAAATTATGAACTTCTGCCGCGGAAAGCGAAAAGAGGATATTCTTGCAACGGTAACGGAGTTTACGGCGCTCTCCATTTTTGACCAATTCAATCGTTTCCTGAAACCGCATCTTGGCAAAAGAGATTTGGATGAACTGATCGTCAGTGGCGGTGGTGCGATGAATGGGATGTGGATGGATTCCTTGCGGCGGTACTTTCATCCCGCTAAAATACTATTGAGTACCGATCTGGGAGTTGACAGCGATGCGAAAGAAGCGCTCTGCTTTGCCCTGCTTGCAAACGAAACAATTCATGAAGTGCCTGCCAATGTTCCTTCTGTGACAGGTGCATATCGACATACCATTCTGGGGGAGATTTGTTTATGAAACTCACGCCATCGGTAAAGACCTTTGTTGTGTTGTATCTTCTTTTCCTTGTTGCCTTCCTTATGATCATCTACATCAACTACAGCGGACAGCAGGAACAGATGCTGACGCACATTCAAACATCCGCCACTGCGCAGACAACGACGATCAAAGAAGCGCTTGTGAATATGATGGTGACGAATGAGAGAGTTGATGATTCCTATTTGCGGAAGATCAGTTCATCCGGCGACATCCGTAATATCGGCATTCTCTTTCGTCTCGACAGTCTCCATCTCGCGGAAGATTATCTTGAAGATTCATCCCGCACTTTGCGGCTTGCGCAACGGGAAGTGAATGTGTGGGATGCGCATAAAACGTTCAACCTTAAAGTCTTCGAAACAACCGCACCTGAATGGTATTTTATCCCCGCGGACAACAAACTGCAGGCAACAAAATTGGAGAACCTCACTGACGACAAACCTGCAGTTATAAGAATTGGTGATGAATTGCAGGCGCTGATCCCGTTCGTTGCCGAGAAGAAATGCACGCAGTGCCACGATGTTCAAAAGGGACAGGTGCTCGGTGCGGCAGTGCTGACGATCCCACTGGATTCCACCGCAGAGATGCTCGAAAGAAATGCGTTGTATTCTTTCTCTATTCTGTTGGGTACAATTTTGATCAGTCTCTTGTTGCATTTCCTGGTACTCCGAAAATTATGATCGGGTCAAAACAGATCTTGATACCGGCAAAGTGCGCTTCATCAATGAATGCGACTCCTCAAGTCTGCATATTCAGCCATGTTTAAGAACGCCTCGCTGCCCATCAAGGTCTTTCTCACCTTCTTCCCGCTGT
Source organism: Ignavibacteriales bacterium (assembly GCA_016182545.1). GTDB lineage: Bacteria > Bacteroidota > Ignavibacteria > UBA10030 > UBA8401 > SpSt-333. The sequence continues at coordinate 9,453 of JACPGG010000130.1, read as the reverse complement.
TCTTTACGACGGTCGCCATCATTTCGTACATCAACTACTCCACAACGCAGGAAGAGATGATGTTCCAGGTGCAGAACGCAGCAACCGCACAGGCGAACACGATCCGCGAATCGATCGTGAATATGATGATCACCAACGAACGGGTCGAGGACTCATTCCTTCGCAAGATCAGTTCGGCGGGAGATATCAAGAACATCAGCATCCTGTTCAAACTCGACAGCCTGCATCTCGACGAAGGATACGGCAAAGATACTGCGCGCATTCGCAGATTATCCCGGCGCGAATCTGCCGTGTGGGAACGTCATGCGGATATCGGAACAGAGATATTCTCGTTGCACCAACCGCGGTGGTTCCTCATTTGCAGTAAGCACATTCACGAAACACGGCAGATCACCGACCTGTCACGCGATAAGCCGACATTCATACAGACCTGTGAAGAGATGCAGGCACTGGTACCGTTCGCTGCCGAGAAAAAATGCACGGAGTGCCACGGCGTACAGGAAGGTGCCGTTCTGGGCGCTGCGGTGATGAATGTTCCGCTCGATGCAACTGCGGCGCATCTTGGCGACAATGCCGAACGATCGCTCTATATTTTTTTCGGATTCATCGCGCTGTCGCTCGTAGTCAATGCCTTCGTCTTCAGAAAGTTCATCAACACGCCGCTACGGAGACTCCTTCACGCCATCGATGAGATCGGCAAAGGAAAAACGAACGTCATCAAAGAAAAATTTGCCGGCGATGAGTTCGGCACGCTTGCCGTCGCATTCGAACAGATGGAGGAGAACTTGCTGCAACTGAAACAAGAAGCGATGAAGAACGAACGCCTTTCAGCGCTGGGGCAAATGGCAAGTTCCATTGTCCACGATTTCCGCAACCCGATGACCAACCTGACGCTTGCAATAGAACAACTACAGAACATTGACGCAATCTCGCCGGAACGAAGAGAACGTATGTTTAAAATTCTGTACGACAGCATCCGGCGCATCGATGGCATGATGCAGGAACTCCTTGATTATTCCAGCGGTGCCTCAGTCCTTCAATACAAGCAGCACGATATTGACGGCATAGTACTCGCGCTGAACAACGAGTACGGTCTCCTGTTCCAAAATTCTGCGATAGAATTCAGTGTAAATAATTCCTGCACAGGAGTGATCGCCATCGACAAGGAGCGATTCCTCCGCGCGATAGGGAACCTCATCAACAATGCCGCAGATGCGATTGCAGAGAAAGGAAAGATTTCCGTTACCATGTATGAGCACGATTCCATTGTCGTTTTTTCCGTGCTCGACAACGGAAAAGGGATCCCAAAAGAAATTCACGAGACCTTATTTGAACCATTTGTTACGTACGGAAAAAAGAAAGGGACCGGACTCGGACTCGCTTCCGTCAAGCGGCTTGTTGAACTGCACAACGGAACTATTTCGTTTACATCTGAACCAGGCATCGGTACCGAATTCATCGTGAACATTCCCCGCAACCGCACTTTTTGATGTCTTCTCTTTCTTTCGTACATTTTCTCCAGATATGAAAAAATTTACCCTCACGATATTCCTTCTAACAACGTTCGCAACTGCACAGCAGTCTGCAGAACAAGATTCACTATTCCTGTCCATGCCAAGAAAAGATTTCGCCGCATATACCACTCTCGCATGGTCCGCAGGGGCAGTGTTCATGGAATTCCAGTGGTGGTGGCGGGACGATTACATGTATAAGCAGCACGAATTTCGTATTGCAAATGATGGTTTTTTTAACAATTACAGTTACGGGGTCGATAAACTCGGGCATCTCTTCACGTCGTATCTCTTCTTTCACACCACGTACGATTTTTTGAAGTGGGCGCATTTTGACGAGAAGACGGCTGTCATTAGTGCGGTTGCGGTGCCTCTTGCACATGCAGTCGCGATTGAACTTGCGGATGGTTACTCGAAGTACGCATTCAATCCGCCTGATCTTATATTCAATTCCACAGGCATTCTGTACGGTGTCTTGCAATCGCAATACACGTTCCTTCGCAACTTTAATTTAAAGTGGAGCTACATTCCCACCGAAGCATACAATCGTCCGAACCGGGATTGGGGTCCCGCCAGCGATTACACCGGGCACATCTATTGGATCGCAATGGATGTTCACAATCTGCTGCCCGAATCGGCACAACAATACTGGCCGAAATTTTTGAACCTTGCAGTCGGTATGGGAGCAAAGAATGTCTCATTCGGAGATACCGGCGAGAAAAAACATAAATTTGCGATCAGTCTGGATTGGAAGATGACCGAATTGCCGTTGTACGGCGATACCTGGGAAGTGATAAAAAATCTGATCGACAAAGTGCACTTCCCTGCACCCGGAATCAAGATCCACACCGGAGAAAAGCCACAGGGAAAGGTACTGTTGTTGAATTAATATGACACCAAAAATTCTATTACTCCTCCTTTCTCTCTTCCCATTACTCTCTGCGGGTACTTCAGGATCTTTTCTTACTCTCCTCCCTGAAAAAAAATTTGTCTCCTCTTTTACCGCATCAGGAACAGAGCACAGGATCTCCTATAATAAGCTGCTGACGCGCAGGCTCTTCATCGGCAGTATGGGGGGAGTTTTTCCCGTTGCAGATATTCACTTCGATCACATTGTGTGCCAGGCGAGTGCCGCCGGTTCCATTTACACATCGTTGCAAAATGCCGGAAGAAAATACAAGGTGACCGATGTTAATTTTTATGTCGATATCTTTTTTGATTTCCGCTTATCGCCCGAAACGGTCCTTCGAACGGGCTGGGGACATACCAGTCACCATCTCGCCGATGACGCACTCCTTCCCGGGGTGACCGCGGTAAATTATGCCCGCGATTATTATGAGATGTTTGTTGTGCAGCAACTTCCCATCATCAACGGTTCTGCGTACGGCGGGCTGTACTGGACCTATTCGTTCTATTCGGCGGCGAGGGAATTATTACAGAATTGTGGGGATCTGTTGTATTGTATGGTGCGATGGATATAAAATTCCGCGGAGAACTGGAGTACGGCTCCACGCAGAGTTATCAGGTAGGAGTGAAATCACAAAATCAAAACCAACGGGCAGTACGGTTTGCGTACACTTTCCGCACAGGTTTGGAAGAGCGCGGACAATTCTACAATCAACGAAATGTATTTCACACCATCGGTCTCTTCTTCGATTTTTAACTGGTATGACAACTACATTACGAATGGCACAGCAAACCGACACCGAAACAATTGCGCGGTTCAACGTTGCGCTTGCAAAAGAGACCGAACATTTTGATCTCGACTTCGAACGGACGCTGCGAGGTGTCAATGCCATGTTCGACGATGCCGCGCGGGGATTTTATCTGCTTGCCGAAGTGAACGGACAGATCGTCGGTCAACTGATGATCACGTATGAATGGAGCGACTGGCGAAACGGTGTTTTCTGGTGGATACAGAGCGTGTATGTAAAAGAGGAATTCCGAGCCCGGAAAATTTTCAAATCGTTATACGAGCATGTCGTTACTCTTGCAAAGAAGGAAGGGAATGTTTGCGGGCTACGGCTCTATGCCGAGAAGCAGAATGAACGGGCTCATGCAGTCTATAAAAAATTGGGAATGAAAGTTACGGAGTACGATATGCTGGAAGTGGATTTTGTGTTGAAACGATGATCTTCGGTGGAGATCTATAATGGTGCGTCTCTATGCCGTGAATAAAAAGAAGTATTGTCCGTCCGGCGATTCCACGATCGCATGACCTTCCATTCCGATCTCTTGTTCATCCTGAACGAACGTTACTCCTCTTTTCGTTATTTCCTCAATTCTTCTTTTCATATCGGATTCAAAATAAGTCAACGAAGGATTTTTGAATTTATGGGGGCAGGTACCCCGTTTATACAATCCGATTTTGATCTTTCCGTCGTCGAGAGTGCACCATGTATCTTTTTGCGCGGTCACTTTGAATCCGACATTATACCACCATGTGATCGACCTCTCGATATCATCCGTTTCCAGGCTGATCTCGTAGAACGTGCCGCACATTGAGATTGGACCGGGAACGAATTCTTTGAGCGGCATCATTTTTGAATCGATAAGCAGAATGTTCAATCCATTCGGATCACTGATGACGGCGTGATGCTGCGATTGTTCCGTAATCTTTAATTCAAGATTGACCGCCATTTCGATTCTGTTTCCGATATCACCGGCAATGTACGACAGCACAGTTGCAGGTTGTTCCGATTGCCGGATATCGAAATAAAGATTTCCATCAGTCATCAGTGCTGAGGACGCATCAAACGAAATCGTCGAGAATCCAAGTGTGTTGAAAAACTTCTTCGCTGCATCGTAGTGCAGTGTATAGAGCGTGATAAAGGCAAGAGTGCCAAGTTTCATAGATACAGCATTCGTGATTGATCAGTTGACGGTTGTAAAATACTCAAATCTTTCATTTGAGTCATCAACCAAGTTTTAGAACCCTACTGTTGACACTCCAAATTAAGACAGTACCGATGGTTTACAAAAGTGATTCCATGTCAATTCGCACATACCGTCTTGTACCGCTCCTCTTATTCATTCGGTCCGTCATTACATCAATTCAGTAATAAGACAATGTAAACCTACTCAACTATACGAATTGTCATCTTTTTTTTTCTTCGCTATGCGTTTGAATGTAGTAATTTTATATCCCCCGTCTACCCTAAAAGCTATTCCTGAGTCGCAACTGTGTGTTCCCATTAAAGATAAAACACCTAAATACTACTTTATTTTCAATCTTTTTCGGGTTTTAGTAAAAAAATTCAACTTCGTCACTCCACTTTTAGAATTTTTCCGGTATAAATATGAAGCGGGCACATAGAGCCGATACAGATTATATATTCGGATAAAAATGTCTTAATTTCCTTCTCGTTCGTTATATTGCACTACAATAATGAAGTTACAGTTTGCTGACCGGAAATCGTTGATATCTATTTCCTTGTTTTTTTCGAAAAAGGAGTGTTATGAAGTTTAATTCTCTCCTTTGGTCCAAGCCGCCGGTAGTTTTACAATACGGACTCGCTGTCATGTCGGTTGCCGTAGCACTCATGATCCTCCTGTTGATGGACGAAACGCAACAGGCGTCCGCTCATTTGTTGTTCTTTATCTGCGCGGTACTTTTCTCTTCCTTGGTTTGGGGCGTTGGTCCCGGCTTGGTTGCAATTGCACTCTCGGTACTGGCGATTGATTATTATTTTCTCCCGTCCGGTCTTGCGCAGGATCCAAAGTCTGGGGGGATTTATCGTCTCCTCATATTTTCACTTGCCTCAATTTTTGCCGTTGTCGTATGCGCGGTTCGCAATCGATCTGCACAATCACTCCGGCGCACACCTCATGAGCAGGAAGAAAACTTTCGAGCATTTGTCGAAAATGCAGCGGATCAGATCATACGATACGACCGGGAATATCGTCGGACGTACGTTAATCCTGCAGTAGCAAAAGCCTATGGTGTGCCAAGAGAATCATTCATTGGTACTGTTGTCGGTTCCGCCGCAAAGAAGATCGGCATCGAGTCGTTCGAGACAAAGATCGAGACAGTCAGGCAACACATCCGGTCCGTTTTTGATACGGGGCAGCCGGTTGAATTTGAAATTGCATGGCCGTTGCCTAATGAATCGAGAATATTCAGCTCACACATGTTCCCCGAGTTTGATGAAAAGGGGGGTGTGAAAAATGTTCTTGGAATTGCACGGGATATCACCGAAAGCAAGCGTGCTCATGAAGCGCTTCGGCAAAGCGAAGCGGACCTTGCGGAGGCGCAACGCATTGCACAGATAGGAAGCTGGAGCTTTGATATCGCAAAAAACGAGACACGGTGGTCGAATGAACTCTTCCGCATATTCGACGTCGAAAGAACATCCGCCCCTGTCACGTATGAGATGTTCGTGTCGATGGTACATCCGGAGGATAGAGACCGCCTGCGGCAGGTCAATGCCGATTCCAAAAAGACAGGAGAGCCTTTTGAAGTGGAATACCGCATCATCATGCGCAACGGGATGCAGAAAGTGATTCGCGAAATAGGGTACGCAACCAAGAACGATTCGGGCATTGTCTCGAGATTGTTCGGGACTGCCCAAGATATTACGGAGCGAAAACGAGACGCGGAAGCGTTGAGTACAAGCAACCAACGATTTCGCGCCCTTGTGGAGAACACAAGCGACGGAATCGAATTGCTCGATGCTGCCGGAAAGATCCTGTACGCAACCCCTTCAACCGTTCGTATGCTCGGATACACGCTGAAAGAATATATCGGAAAGAATGTCTTCGATCTGTTCCATGACGACGACCGGAGCCGTATGATGGATAAACTGACGGATCTGCTTCAATCTCCCCGAAAAAGTACGATGGCTGAAACACGTATTCAACACAAAAATGGTCATTGGCTCTGGGTTGAAGGTGTCGGTACCAATTTACTCGATGATCCGAGTGTGAACGCGATTGTCGTCAATTATCGTGACATCACCGAGCGGAAGCGTGCCGAGGAGACGATCCGCAATCATTCAGTTCGTTTGCAGGTGCTTGCAGACATCTCGCAGACACTTTCTCATCGATTGTTGGGAGCGCAAGAAAATGAACGCCGCATGATAGCCCGCGAGCTTCATGATGAGATAGGCCAGATCTTAACCGCAATTAAAATAGACCTTCAGGTAATCGGACAACGGGATCTTCCGGAAGACCTTCAAACACGAATCGAAGACAATATCGCCACGCTGGATAGATGCCTGCACCAAGTTAGAAATCTTTCGTTAGATCTCCGTCCTTCCGTGCTTGACGATCTTGGACTTGTTGCAGCGCTTCACTGGCAATTACACCGTCAGTCTGAACGTGCGGGTTTCAAAGTCCACTTCGTCCATGACGATCTTCCGGGCCGTCTCCACACAGATCTTGAAACAACCTGTTTTCGAATCGTGCAGGAGACTCTCACAAATATTTCCAGGCATGCCGCGGCGCGCAATGTCGAGGTGACCCTTCGTGTGGCTGGCGGTGACATTCAGATGAGCATTCGCGATGACGGCAAAGGATTCGATGTCGATGCGGCAATGAGTGAAGCTGCACACGGAACTACCGTCGGTATTCTCAGCATGCGTGAACGGGTGAATCTGGCTGGCGGAACCTTTGAGATCACATCCAAAGAAGGAGAAGGGACCGTCGTGCTGGTACGGTTTCCTTTGCGTTTACCGGAAATAATAGAACAATCAAATCAAAAGGTTTCATGAATGAGCCCGATACTTGTTCTTCTCGCAGACGATCACGCTCTTGTGCGCGCCGGATTGCGGTCGCTCGTTGAGAATATTTCCGGTGTTAAAGTCGTCGCAGAAGCAGGCGATGGGCGTGAAGCCGTCAAATTGACTGAACGGGTTCGCCCCGATATTGTGCTCATGGATATTGCCATGAGCGGTCTCAACGGTCTCGAAGCTGCCGAACAAATACTGAAATCCGATCAACCGGCTAAAATAATTATTCTGAGTATGCATTCGACGGAGGAATACGTCACGAAAGCGCTGCACATTGGCGTTTCGGGATATCTTATTAAAGATGCTGCTGCATCTGAACTAGAACTCGCATTGCACGTTGTGTGCCGCGGGGAGAAATACCTTTCCCCTGCGATCTCAACGCGTTTACCGGACAAATTCAACCAGCACAAAATTCTGCCGCACGGTGGACCGGAGTCTTTGACGCCGCGGCAGCGAGAAGTACTTCAACTGATCGCTGAGGGATATACAACAAAAGAAATCGCGGTCATGTTGGATATGAGCCAAAAAACTGCTGAATCCCATCGTACTAATCTGATGGAACGCCTTAATATCCACGACGTAGCCGGTCTTGTCCGTTATGCAATCCGCTCTGGATTAATCTCGCCTCTGAAATAATTTATAAACATCCACCGTTTCCTTCTAGGGTGTTTACCCGATTGCCAACTATTTTTAAATCGGATAAATTAGTCCTTAATACGCCTTATGGCTTCGTTAGTACAGAGAGGAAATAAAGGGAATGACCATTCTCCTTGTAGATGATAACCGGCACTTTCTTGAATCGATTGAAAAATATCTGATGTCGATCAAGAAAAGTATTACCGTTGTGGGAAAGGCATATTCGGGGGCGGAAGCAATTCGTTGTTCTGCCGAAATGAAGCCCGATCTTATCCTTATGGATTTAGCGATGCCTGAAATGGGCGGACTGGAGGCGACGCGGTTGATCAAACAAAAAGCAGATCCTCCCCGGATCATTATCGTTACAATGCACGAGAGCGAAGAATACCGAACAGCAGCGGATGAAGCAGGTGCGGATGGCTACATATCAAAATCCGATCTGCATGTAAAATTGATGTCGCGTATCGGTCTGCTTTTTCCGGGATCGTTGAACAACGGTATCGACAGCACCGCTGAAAAAAGCACGCGGCACAATTCTGACCGAAATTTTTAATTACATGAAGTCCTATGATCAAGAAAAGGCGGATCGAATGAGAACAACCTCGACAACGCAGTCAATATTGTTCCCTCTTATCGTACTCTTTTTGATGCAACATCCGGTGACTGCACAATCATCGGAAGATTCACTCACAACGTCAATTCTTAAGAAACGCTCGCTCGAAGAGTTGATGGACATTGATATTACTATTGTCTCAAAACGTGCGGAGCGATGGTTCGAAGCACCTGCAGCCGTTATTGTTATTTCAAACGAGGACATTCGGCGATCCGGTGCCAGAAGTATTCCCGAAGCGCTTCGCATGGCTCCGAGCTTGAACATAGCACAGATAAATTCAAGCCAGTGGGCTATCAGTAGCCGCGGCTTTACCAGCTCCACCGCCAATAAACTCCTTGTGCTTATCGATGGACGAAGCGTATACACGCAACTATATTCCGGTGTTTTTTGGGATGTGCAGGATGTCGTTCTCGAAGATGTTGACAGAATAGAGGTGATCAGCGGTCCGGGAGGAACATTGTGGGGAACAAATGCCGTGAACGGTATCATCAATATAATCACAAAGAGTTCACGCGAAACGGCGGCAGCACCGTTCTATGTTGAAACAGGAGCCGGGATAAGAGAAAAGATCTCTGTCGCCGTTCGATCCGGCGGAACTCTCGGATCATCAGGCGCTCACCGGACTTATTTGAAGTACTTCGAAAGAGGAGAGACGAAGCTTGAAGCGGGAGGGGATCCGAACGATGAGTGGTCGGGTTTGCAAAACGGGTTTCGCGTTGATTATGATCTTTCCGCAGATGATGGCGTTACGCTTCAGGGAGACGCGTACCGTATGAAAGCAAACCAACGGACGAATTCAACGGCGCGGATGGAGGGGGGAAATGTCATTGCCAAATGGAATCACACAATCTCCGATGCATCGTCTGCTACGCTTCAATCTTATTTTGATTATTCACATCGCAGAATTCCCGGAACATTCGGAGAGGATCTCGGAACATTCGACATAGAATTCGAACATCGCATG
>JACPGG010000129.1 GCA_016182545.1 Ignavibacteriales bacterium | reverse complement strand
TGAACACAACGTACAGTCTTAGCGGAGCAGTAAAAGTAGGAGTTACACCTGTGATCGGTACTGCTGCGAACACATCGTCAATTGGCGGCGACGTTGAATTGCAATATAATGCTGCCGACAGTACGATGACTATTTATCTGATGGTTGACAACAACGGCATTGCAGCATACAAAACAGGAAACCTTCTGACAACAAACCTGTTACCGTTCGGAGGGAATATTCGCCGGACACAGTATGTACCATTGAACAACCAAAACGATACCGTATTGGTTGATGTTCAGGACGATCAGTTTGTTCCCAAAGACAGCGTTCAATTGTCATACTCCGTTGATGGTGGTGCAAACACAGTTGTTGCGATGACGTTGGTGTCAGGAGATTCTGTGAAGGGAACGTACCGAGGAGTTATTCCGGCGGCTGCAAACACAAATGGTAAACGTGTTGCATACACGGTAAAAGTTGCCGACAACCAGGGTGCAGTATTTACCAGCGGCATATTCGGCTACTTTGCAGGGACGACATCTTTGACGCTTGCAGGACCTCGCGCAGTTGACACGAACGGGGTGCTTCTGTATGACGCGTATGGGATTCGTATCAATGGTGTTTGCATACAGGAAGACAGCATCACGGCACAGGATCGCCTGGACGCCGTTCTTCAGGACAATGCAGGCGGAATCAATATTTTCAGATTTGGTACCGTGCTCGATAATTTTGTTCGCGGACGCAGTTATACGATCGAAGGCGAACTGGATCACTTCCGCGGGAAAATCGAATTGATCGTTCCCGGAGGCGGAACCAATTTCGTCATGACCGACAACGGTCCGGGATATCTGCCGAAACCACGCCTTATCACGGTTGGTGATCTTGCATGGGAAAAACTCGGTGAAGAAGTTGAGAACACGATCGTCATGATCCACCACGCAGTGCCGACCCCGGGATCGATCGCCTGGCCCCCCGCTGGCGCAAGCGGCAGTGCATTGAACATGTCAATTACCGACAATGGTACTGATACTACGACAATGCGTTTGGCACAGTGGGGCGATTTGCCAGGTTTAAACCCACGTGCTCCTTATACAGTGATCGGTATTGCAGGTCAATTTAATGCTACAACGACCGCACCGCTGAAAGGCGGGTATCAGATTATCCCGCTTGAAATGAAACACGTTACTTCTGAAGTGATGGTTCAACTCAAAGATACAACTAAAGCTGTCATTGATACGGAAGTCAATATTCCTGTTCTTGTTGGGAATATCAACGGATTGGGAATTTTGGGTTTCCAATTTGATGCAATGTACGATTCACTTGCGTTACAATTCGTCGGTGCTTCCAATGTCGGTACGATTAGTGCCGGATTTACACTTGCAGTGAATCCGGTGAAAAAAGGACTGGCAAAAGTTGCTGCCTCCGGCACCCAAGTATTAAAAGATTCGGGTGTTGTTGTTAATCTGCGCTTTAAGGTCCTGTCAGTTGGTACAAGCGGCGTAGCATTAACGGGATCGTTTAACGAAGGCAATCCATGGATATTTGCACAAGGGGGCGTTGTTGTTGGTACACAGCTAATGGAAAGCGAACCGAACGATTCACTTGCGATTGCAAATGCATATCCATTCAATGCAACGATGAACGGCAATTTGTCGAACTCTGTTGCCGGCGATCCCGATTGGTACATGTTCGTAGCGCCGATGGGTCATCTGGTTATGGATGTAACCGATGGTGCCGGAACGACCGATGCAGATCTCTATCTGTATGACAGCACAGGAAAGCTTCTGTATAATGTCGACAGGAACGGCAATGATCGATTGGAATTCAATACGCCGTACGCCGGAAAATATTATGCAAAGGTGAATGGATACTATGACGGCAATACATATGCCACGGGACCATATCAAATGTTCATTCGTACAGCTCCTGCGACCGACGCAAACGAACCGAATGACGGACCACTTTTCGGGTTTATGAATATCTCTACTCCGATCACGTTCAACTCTGTTGATACAACCAATACGCTGGATCCCGGTGTTGGAATTCCCGGCAATGATTATGACTATTTCAGACTGCCGGCAATAGCGGGTCAAAAAATCACCGCATTGGTTCAGATGAAAACATTTAAATCCACCACGACGCTGAATAACGTTCAGGCACGTATATACCGGAAGGGTACATTCCCAACAGCGTTAGCAACAGGGACAAAAGCCGATGGCACGGATATCTCGGTTACATATTCAGTAACGGTTCCGGACACATATTATGTTCGAGTTGTAAATTTGACCGGCGCCGAAGCCGGACCTGCTGCACGGTATAAATTGACTGTCTCTCCGCCAACCGGAGTGATCGACAATATCGATGCGTTGCCGCTTGCATTTGCTCTGGATCAGAATTATCCGAATCCGTTCAACCCGGCGACCACCATTCGTTTCGCATTACCGAATGATGCAAGTGTGAACCTGAAGGTGTACGACATGCTAGGACGCGAAGTCAGGACATTGGTCAGTACCGCAATGAATGCAGGCTACCACCAGGTCGTATGGGATGGGTTCAACAATATCGGCGGTCAGGTTGCGACTGGTATCTATATCTACCGCATCGAAGCCGGATCGTTCGTCTCGACGAAGAAGATGATGATGTTGAAATAAACGATCTCTTCTCTTGAAGATTCAAAAAAGCCCCGCGCAAGCGGGGTTTTTTATTCCGCCATCATGGTCGCTTCTGTCGGATAAGAATTCTGTCGTTGATATAGAGTTCACTCTTGAGTATTTTGAATCTGTTATCACTTTTACAGACGACATTTCTTCCCATATGAACACTTCAATCCGATCTTTATTATGTTTGCTTATTCTGATCCTGTTGCCAGCGTTCGTTCTTCACGCACAGCAAACAACCTATTGCAATCCGATGAACCTGGATTATGGCTACATCGGTATCCCCAATTTTTCAGAGCAAGGCAAACACCGCACCACCGCCGATCCGGTGATCACTGTGTTCAAAGGAAAATATTTTCTTTTCTCCACCAACCAGTATGGATATTGGTGGAGTGACGATATGTACCATTGGAACTTCGTGTCGCGGCGTTTCCTCAAACCATATCACACCGTGTACGATGAACTGTGTGCACCGGCAGCGTTGGCGCTGGGAGATACATTGCTGCTGATCGGCTCGACACATGGAAAGGATTTTCCGTTGTGGATGAGCACGAATCCGACCGTTAATGACTGGAAAGAAGCAGTCGATTCCTTCCAGGTCGGTGCATGGGATCCTGCTTTCTTTCTTGACGAGGATGGCAGAGTATACATCTATTGGGGCTCGAGTAACACCTTCCCGATTTACGGACAGGAACTGGATCGAAGGACCTTCCGACCTATCGGCGAGAAAAAAGAATTGCTCTCTTTGCATGATGATATCTATGGATGGGAACGTTTCGGCGAACATGCGGACAATACATTTCTACGTCCATTCATTGAAGGTGCGTGGATGAATAAGCATAATGGAAAATACTATTTGCAGTACGGTGCTCCCGGAACGGAATTCAGCGGCTACGCGGATGGCGTCTACGTCGGCGATGCACCGCTCGGACTTTTAACCTACCAAATACACAATCCGTTTGCATACAAACCGGGGGGATTTGCGAGAGGTGCGGGACACGGTTCTACGTATCAGGATCTATACGGGAACTGGTGGCATATAGGGACGTCCGTTATTTCCGTAAAAAATAATTTCGAGCGGCGGCTCAGTTACTGGCCTGCTGGATTTGATCCCGACGGAATTCTCTTTTGCAATACCGCGTACGGGGATTATCCGCATTATCTTCCGAAAGGGAAGGTCGATCATTTGAAGAGTCAATGTACCGGGTGGATGTTGTTGAACTATAATAAGCCCGTAATGACATCGTCCACGTTTGGTGGTTACGTTCCTAACTATGCGGTGGACGAAAATATAAAGACATACTGGAGCGCTGCAACAGGGAACAAAGGGGAATGGCTGCAGAGTGATCTCGGTGAAGTATGCACGGTGAATGCTGTGCAGATCAATTATGCAGATCAGAATGCCACGCTCATGGAAAAACAATTGGATATTTTTCATCAGTACGTTGTTCATCATTCAATCGATGGAAAGAAATGGTCTCTCCTCATCGATAAAAGCAAGAACAGAACAGATGTGCCGCACGATTATGTGGAACTGCGGGATCCTGTCCGGGCGCGATATCTCCGGATCGAGAATGTACATCTCCCGACGGGTAAATTTGCACTGAGCGGTTTCAGGATATTCGGCAAAGGGAGCGGTGCAATGCCCGACACGGTAAAAAATTTCATCGTGCTGCGCGGCGAGTCGGAACGGAGAAATGCGTGGTTGAAATGGCAGATATCGGACGATGCCATCGGGTATACGATCTATACCGGTATCGCTCCCGGTAAATTGTACAACAGTATTATGGTGTACGGCACCGGCGATTATTATTTTACCGCAATGGAAAAAGGGCGCGCGTACTATTTTCAGATTGAAGCATTTAATGAAAACGGCATAGGTCCAAAAACAAAAGTGATAAAAGTGGATTGATGAGCAAGTTTATGGTATAATGAATGACAGTATCGGTGATGACCGGATCGCTATGATTATAAAAATTTGAATACTCTCACGAAATGCCGCAATCTTTGTTATTGACTCTCAAAGTCATCATTTCTACCTTTAAGTGCCTCGAAATAAAAATTATTGATAATGACTGCGTATGTTTGAAATAGACGAAAAAGCAAAAACAACCCCTACGGTTTTATTCGTCGACGATACCCCGGATAATCTTGAATTGCTCGAGTTTGCACTCAAGAAAAAACCGCTTATCATGCTGCGTGCGACGAGCGGTAAAGAATGTCTGCAGATGGCGGAAAAGGAGATGCCCGACGTGATCGTGCTCGATATTCAAATGCCGGACATGGATGGCTTCGAAACACTGCGTCGCCTTCGGGCAAACCATATCACTCAAAAAATCCCTGTTATCTTTTTAACGGCGAGTAAACGCGACCCCCAAAGCATTTCGGAAGGGATCTTGCTCGGCGCCGATGAATATCTCACGAAACCGATCGATGTGGACGAACTCCTTGCACGCGTACGATCGATCTACAGGGTAGCGCTGATGGAACAGGAGCTTGAGCGTATTAAAGCGCAATTTACGGCAATGTTGGTGCACGATCTGCGCAGCCCGCTTACCGTCATCCGCGGCAGTGTGGACGACCTTGTTTCGCATCACTCGAAAAATGCATCGTTGGATAGGGACAGTATTACGGTGTTGAATACGATCCTTAACTCAACGAAAGGTATTCTTGAATTGGTCAACGACTTGCTTGATCTTTCAAAGTATCAAGCGGGACAGATCCAATTGGATAAGAAACCGTTGACAATCCATGAAGTGATTGAAGGGTCATTGAACATGATAGGTTTGCAATTCAAGCGCAAGAATATCGAGTTGCATCTTGAATTTGCTCCGGATCTTCCCAAGTTCAAAGCGGATCAGGGTAAGCTCGAGCAGGTGATGAATAATCTTCTTTCCAACGCACATAAATTCACTCCGGGCGAAGGGAAGGTAACGATCGATGTAAAGATGGATCACAATGCGCCAAGTCCCACGATGATGATTTCGGTAACAGACACCGGTATCGGCATTCCGCAGGAGGAACTCCCGATTTTATTCGATCATTTTCGACAGGCATCGACCGCAAAACGGACAACGGAAAAAGGAACAGGTCTTGGACTCGCTATTTGTAAGCTCATTGTTCAAGCACATGGCGGTACGATCGGCGTGGAAAGTGAAGTAAATAAGGGAACGAAAATATTTTTCACTCTTCCGGCTTCAGGTTAATATTCCGGTGACACAGTACACACCGCAACCCCCACATTGAAAGCAATCATTGACGGGTGTTTTTCATTCGAGAACATTCTTGCTTCCTCACACATCATCGGTTATATTTCATCAGACAGTTTACAATTCAACAACATAGAGACCTCGTATGCTCAATTATGTCTGGATTTCTCTCTTGTTGATTGGAATCTTTACGGCAGTGGGACGGGATATTCATGATGAAGTGACCAATCCATACCGTAACGGTGTTCCGATTACTGCTCATTTTGAAACGACTCAACAGCCAACCTCTCTTCATCCGATCTACAAAGGCACCATCGTCATTTCTGCAGCAACTTTCGATCAATTCTATAACGTTACCTCGGCAACCGATATCCGCCAATCCGCAACTATCACGACACTTGCGTCGGGACAATTAAAGATTGAACTGCCGATGGGCGATGAAACCCCGCAGTTCTGGAAAGAGATGGCAAAAGCGGCAGGCGGAAAAGATAAGTTGGAAGGGACCGTCTCGTCGTTCATCACCGAAACAGGTGCATTGAACTTTACATTGGAGCGTGTCAGCTTTGTCAAGATCAAAGCGGTGACGAAAGCGGCGATCGAATACGCCGATGTTGCCGTCACCATTTCGCTCGGATTGATCGGCGTGATGGCGCTCTGGCTCGGCATAATGAAAGTCGGCGAGGCGGCAGGACTTCTCGAACTTCTTACGAAAGCACTTCTACCGATCACGAAGCGATTGTTTCCCGACGTTCCGCCGAATCATCCCGCGGTCGGCATGATGATCATGAACGTTGCGGCAAACATGCTGGGATTGAACAATGCCGCCACACCGCTCGGGTTGAAAGCGATGGAAGAACTGAACAAGATCAATCCGAAGATCGGCACCGCCACCAACGCCATGTGTACATTTCTTGTCATCAATACCGCGGGGCTCACGCTGATCCCGGCAACAGCAATTGCGATCCGTGCGGGACTCGGTTCTGCCGATCCCGGCATCATCATCGGCACTTCGATCTTCGGCGCCGGCTGCGCCACGGTTGCAGGATTGATCGCAGTGAAAGTACTGCAGCGGCTTCCGGGATACAAAAAAGCGCTGGAACCGGATGAAGCGGAGGTGAAGAATGGTTGAACTTTTCCGTTCCGTCATCAATATTATCTCTGCTATCGCGATCCCGATGTTCATCCTCGTTTTTCTTGGATGGGGATTGGTCAAAAAAGTGAAAGTGTACGAGGTCTTCGTTGAAGGAGCAAAAGACGGTTTTAATACTGCCGTGAAGATCATACCGTATCTTGTAGCGATGTTGTTTGCAATTGGTATCTTCCGTGCAAGCGGTGCGATGGATGTCGTTGTCGCAATTCTTTCCCCGGTTACAAATCTTATCGGCATGCCGGCGGAAACATTGCCCCTTGCGCTGCTCCGCCCGTTGTCGGGAAGCGGCTCGATGGGATTGATGACCGAGTTGATGAAAACAAACGGTCCCGATTCGTTCATCGGCGTGCTTGCATCGACAATGTACGGGAGTTCGGAAACGACATTCTATATTCTGGCAGTCTATTTTGGGTCTGTTGGCATCAAGAACACACGCCATGCACTGCCGGCGGGATTGATCGCAGATTTATTTGGGATGTTAGGTGCAGTATTTATAGTTCGGATTCTATTTGGAGTTTAACTCCATGCCTCTTCTTCTTTTCATAATCATCTTTCTCCTTTTTCCCGGCTGCAAAGACGAGCCGGTAAAGCCAGAAATTATTAAAGACCCCCGCACCTATACGTGGACGCTAGATACACTTGCCTACCCGGGAAGTTTTCAGACAAGCATGACGGATATCTGGGGATGTTCTCCCAATGATGTCTATGTGGTGGGACATAATGACCAGAACAGAGGATTGATGTGGCATTTCGATGGGAGTTCCTGGACAGATGTAGAACTAAGCACGACACAAGGAGGACCGATAGCAGGACCAATAGATTTAAGTGCGATTTACGGATTTAACAAGAATGATATCTGGGTAGTAGGTGAGCGAATTTACACCAACCCGAGTCCACCACCGAATTTTTTGGACAGCAGTTTGGTGCTTCATTACGATGGAGTGAGTTGGAAGGAACATAGATTGCCGAAAGGGCGCTATGTGCTTGGTGTGTGGGGAACATCATCATCAAACCTGTGGACGTGTGGATTAGATGGACAAATTTTCCACTATGATGGTTCACTATGGAAAAAAGAATCAGTAGCAGTAAATTTTTTAAGAGGGTTGCAGTTTATCAGCGTGGGAGGTACAGGTAGTGAGATGTACAGTTTTGCAGCATTGACGCAGAATAATCCATACCGAGAAACGTATTACTGGTTTGAGAGAAAGAATGGAATATGGAACATCTTGGATAGTGTTTATACCGAGGGAGGACCTATTACAGCAAAGTGGGGAATAAACAGGATATGGACAAGTCCCGAAAATACAATTTGCTCTTATGGTATTGGTGGAATATTTAAATTAGTGAACAAGAAATGGATCAACGTATTTCAGCATGAAAGTCCGTTACGTGGAATGGATGGCACATCAGATCGGAATATTTTTGTTGCAGGGGACTTTGGGAAACTGTATCACTACAACGGAACAGATTGGTATCAGTTGAAACAATTTGAGAACGACAATGTGGTATTAGCCTCTGTGTGGATGACAGAGAGAGAAACCTTTATTGTTGGAAGAACATTTCCGACAGGTGGAGGGACGACAACAATTATATTACGTGGTAAATAATATCATGCCTCTTCTTCTTTTCATAATCATC